>CAIRCP010000236.1 GCA_903877095.1 uncultured Actinomycetes bacterium
CGTCGCGATCCCTCAATGAAGTGCGGCCGCCGAAACGACCGCAACTCGACGGACTTGCCGCGGACTTCCCGCAACGCCCGCATCCCTCAATGAAGTGCGGCCGCCGAAACGACCGCAACGCCGGCCACCGACGTGGGTCGATGACGATCCGCAGCGCCCTCAATGAAGTGCGGCCGCCGAAACGACCGCAACCTGGCCAACAGCGTCGAGCTGGTGCCGCGCAACACCCTCAATGAAGTGCGGCCGCCGAAACGACCGCAACCCTACGCTGATGGCGATGGCCAAGGCAACGGGATGAACTTCCCTCAATGAAGTGCGGCCGCCGAAACGACCGCAACCACCCCGCCCAACGCCGCTACTCGGGGCATAGGCAACCCTCAATGAAGTGCGGCCGCCGAAACGACCGCAACCGGCTCCGAAATTGTATGCGCTTGATCAGCGCTTTTGCGGTCGGGCGCGAGATGTTGGCCGACATTGTGTCGACATTCCTCCAGAACTGGCCCGTAGGTTGACGATAACGCCACCGACCAGCGTCTATGCGGCGCGAGCGCTGGCGGCTGATTCCGGGGTTTCGGAGGTCTCGCTGATATCCCGTCATACGATTCTTGATGTTCCGCCGGTGATGTGTGGTGAACGGCCGATGAAAGAGAACCGCGGCCCATCCGAACTCTGTGTCAGGCCGAGGTCACACAACAGCACTGAGTCGGCGGCGGTGACGACGATCGCGTCAATTTCGTTCCGCATTCGAAGAATGCGCGCCGGGCTTGCGTCAACGACAAACACGCTGAATTGGACGCGGTCACCGTGTCGTTGGAGGCATTTCGCGAGTCGGTCTCGCCGACGGTCGTCGGCGATGTCATACGCGATCAGATATCTGCGCAGATCGCGTCGAGTCATCGCGTCGTCACGCCGAGGTAGCGATCCTGGCTGCCGTCCAGATACCCGAGCACCATTCGCGCCTGCACCTCGATCGCCCGTCGCCAGGTGACTTTGTATTTGAAGACCGGGTGGGTGAATTCCGTTTCCACGCGGCGCTCGTACGCGGACAGCAGCGCTCGTCGGGCGGAGTCCCTGAGCCGGCAGGTTCCCAGTGCGTTGGTGAAATCAGCGCCGGTTATCTCCCGGTTGTTAATCGCGCCCAAAACGACCGCGTCACCGAGTGGTACCCGGAACTCCTCCATGAGGTCGAGAGCCAGCGCCGGTTTGTTCCGGGCACTGCTGTGCAGGAACCCGGCGTGGGGATCCAGTCCGCACGCGGCGAGAGCCCGGATAACTTCCGCGGTGATGACGCCGTACAGGTAGTTGAGTGCGACGTTGAGTGGGTCGAAAGCACCTCGACCGATGCGGCCTGGCCACGCCGTGAGAAACGGATCTCCTTGTGGTTGGCGAAGCATCGTCGGGAGACTGCCGAAGTACCTCGCTGCGGCCTCCCCCTCTATTCCGGTCAGGATGTCTACCCGTTCCGCGTCTTGTGCCCGGCGCTGAAGCTTTCGGAGTTCGGAAACGGTGACGGGCGAGTCCCCATTTCGCCGCAGAAGTGTTGCCTGGCCAGCGATCTTGGCAGCGATGAACGCCCGTGCCAGCTCTACGCGCCCTTCAGCAGAAGCCTGATGCTGACGTACCCGAGCCAGCCCATTCGGGGTGTTCGCGGTATGACTCCAACCCATCACACGGCCGGTTCCCGAGCACCACACGATCGTCACACCCCGCCAGAGCAACTCGCGTATAACCGCGCTCGACAGGTCGATGTTGCCGTGCACCACCAGTCCGATGACCTGTTCGAGCGGAACGGATTCCAGTTCCTCACCGCGCAGTGACACGCGCAGACGTCCACCACGGAGGAAGGCACGACTACCAGCGGTCGCCAGATGAACCAGTCCGCCATCGGGATCGGCGACGTGAATCCTCCGGACGACGGGTTCTTGCGCCCGCTCCTCCGGCAGACACACCCCCGCGTGGGAGCAGCCCATGCAGCGGGGATCGTCGTGCAGTGGATCTGGTGCTGTTGTGGACTGAATGGTCTCCCTGGTCTTGTCCACCTCTTCCAGTGCCATCTCGTAATCCCCTTGGCCGAGTTGCACCGGCACGTGGCGGCGGTGGGTTGTGAAGTAGACCGCGCACCCGGCGACGTCGTGTCCCATGTCGCCCAGACATCGACTTTGCAACGCCAGTTGAATCCGCATGGGTTGGGTCACTTCGGGTTTCCGGCGAACGGGAGTGGCCTTGTATTCCACGACCTCAAGCTGACCACCGTGACTCTCGACGGTGTCAACCCGGCCGATCACTCCCCATTCCCGGTGGGACACGTCGATTGACCGGAGTTGGCCGCCGCGCGCCGTCGAGGGATCGTCGGTGGCTTTGTGCGCGATCGCGCCGGCCGTCATCGCGTACGAGTCTGGATGCTCCCCAGCGGCTTCCAGCCACGCACGCCGGGGGCAGAAGACGTGATGGGCGACGAGGCTGATCGGTATCAGTTCCATAGTGACGCAGGGTCGACAACTGCGACAACGCTTCCATCGAGGACCTGTCGTTCGGGCGCGCTTTTGTTGTCGGACACCGAGACCGGGAATCGCATGAGTGCGCGGATTGATCTATGGGCCAGCCACTTTCGTGCCGCGTCGGAGGCGATCACGTCAAGGGGGTCCGCCGTGTCGCTGGTCGTCGCGGCCGCCGCGAGCTGTCGTGAGGCGAGGAGGGTGCGCAGCCGGGCCAGGGTGACGGGCCGTGTCGGTACGGGCAGGAACACGAACGTCGGGTAGGGCCGTCGTGGCGGCACGTGGGTTCCGGCGGTGCCGGACTGCGATCCGTTGTGGTGAGCGAGGGGGAACTGGCTGATGCCCCAGAGCGCACACCACGCCAGCGCGTTGTCGACCGGACCCGGCTGTGTCAGGCCGGTCCCGCTGCGCGAGTCAGGCGCGTTCCTACCCGCTTCGTCGCTGAGGGTCTGTCCCGTAAGACCCGTGAGGACTTCATCGATGCTGCGGTCCGCCACTTTCCGCGCCAGGATCGCGAGTCGGTTTCCGATGAACTCGGCTCCGCTGTTGCGCGCCGCCATCTCCCAGCGGCTGGCGCCGGCGTCGGATTTTCCGTCGCTGTTCGCCTTGGCGTGACCGGATCCGGATTGGCTAGTGGTGGGCCAGTACGCCTGCTCCCCGAGAGCGCCGATCATGCGCAGGTCGAGTTCATCGCCCGCCGCAGCGACAGCGTCCAGGCCGTTGTGGCGGGCTTCCTGAAGCCGCCGCCACGACGATGTCGTCGACGGGGTGGCAAGCCGGGGACTGAACGCCGCTTTCGTCTTCCCCTCGTGCTCGATCCTCACGGCGAGCCAGTTCTGCGGGGATGCGCAGCGCGTCGCGTGTCGGTGCACCGCGGCGGCGATCTCCCCGGGTGTAAGTCCGGCGTCGAGTTGGGGCTTCGGGTTGGCCTCGTCGGTCCAGCACAGCCGCACCGGCTTCCTGGTGTCGTTCTCGATGATGGCCGACATCCCGTAGAGCGCGAAGTGGGTCAGCGCACTGGTAACCGGCCCCGCCAGAGTGAAACCGTTCATCGTCATCGTCCCTCCATGGAAATTTGTGTATCAGCGGCCCGTAGAACCGCTTCCAGGTAGGCACACACCCACACACCCCACTGCGATTCGGTCGACTCGATGAGCTCGTCCCATTCCCCGTCATCGAACAGCCGCCGCGCCTGCTGTGCGAGCGGGTCTTCGGCGGGCACGGCGGGGTTGAGCAGGTCTGCGGTGGTGTGGGGGAAATTCGGGCGCCCGCGGCCGTGGCTGGTTCCGACCAGCCGCAGGATCAGGTCGCGGTGGGGGTGCTGATCCAGTTCGACGGCGGCTATCGCCGCCGAGAGCTGCTCGTGGCGCCATCCGGTGGGAAGCCCCCCGGTCGTCCCGCGGCGGACACGGCGGATCGAAGGCTGGTGGCTCTTGGCCAGGATGTGGCGATCGGTGTCGGGGTTGCCAAGGCTGAACCGCTGAAACCGAATGTCACCCTTGCCCTCATCGTGGAACCGCCCGGCGTTGAACAGCGCCTCCTGCAGCTGTGCGGGCAACCCGAGCCTGCCGGCCACGTCCCGGGCGCGTTCGGCGACCGCCGAGCCATGGTCGGCGAGCAGCACCGGTTCCGATGACGATGTCCACACCTGCCGGGTCCGGTCGCCCACCGATGAGACGGGCCGGATGGCAACCACCATCCATGCCGTCGAGGGTTCCTCCAGGCCGCCGTAAGTGATCTCCTCGACGGTCGCCGGTGCCGCGTCCCCGCTGGGGGCGTCGAGGTACTCGATGCGCGGATCCCTGTCCGCGTAGTTGGAAACGAGTTCGATGATGTCGTGGTCGTCGGGATCGCCGTCGGCATCGGCCACCAGGTCGGCGAGTTGACTGAAAAGCTCAGCCTCCCAACCGGTTCGGGCGCCGACAAAACGCACGATGCGTTCTGCGCCGTCTTCCCACATCGATTCTTCGTAGACATCGCTGCCTTCCTCGGTCGGGGTTTTCGTGACCACCCCCGACGTGCAGACGTGGTGACCGAGGTCGACAACGACGATGTCACCGGCCCGCACATCCCGGGGCTTCTCCACGGGCTCGATCTCCTCGGCGCGGACCCGGAACGCCCGCGCCGGCCCCCGGTCGGTGGCGGGATCGAGGACCGACGCCAGCAGCGTGCGGGTGTCGGCCAGGGAGGCCGGGTAGACCTCCCCGTTGGTGGGCATCGTGGCCCGCAACAAGTCCATCGCCGCGGAGGTGTCTCCGGGCAGGTGCCCGCGAACAACCACCCCGCACATCAGATCGTCGGGGTCCAGATCGTCGCGCAACCACAGTTCAAGATCGGGTTCGTCGAACAGGTCGTTGCCGGTTCGGGCCAGCAAAAACAGATCGTAGGGTTCCAGGCGTTGCAGCAGCACCCGGCGAAGGTGCTCATCGGGCGGCGGGTCGGCGCACAGCGCCCACGGGGACATTCCCATCGGGTCGTCGCGGCGCCGCGACAGCCAGTCCCACGCTTCCCGCAGATGCCCGACCGCGGCGATGTCGCCGGCGTCGGCGTAGGGAAGCAGCGAGAACATCGCCCGGTCGGCATCCGTGCCGACCAGCAGTGGTGAGTCCGGGCCGGGACCGATCACGCACACCTCAGCGCTGTCGGCGTTCCCGACCCGATTCACCCGGCCCACCCGCTGGGCCAGGGCGGCAGCACCGGCAAATTCCGTGACCAGCGCCGAGAAGTCAAGATCCACCCCGACTTCCAGGGTCTGGGTACCCACCAGCACATCGACATCAGGGTTGCCCGCGATCGTCAACAAACCCGGCCGGCGCTGCTGCAACACGGCCCGGTCGTAAGGCCGCATCCTGCCCACGACCATCTCGACGCACAGCCCCTCACCGCGCAGCCGCTTGGTGAGATCGACAGCCAGCCCGACGGTGTTGACCAGGCAGCCGATCGTGCGCCCGAACCGCTGGCGCCCCTTGATCGTCTCCTCCACCAGCAGGTCCAGATAGCGGCCGCGGTCCGCCCCCGATTTCGCCGGCGGCCAGCTCGGATCACCGATGCAGCGGACCGGCTTCGCGGTGGTGAGCCGGCGGGTGAGCGTCCCCTGCCCGTCGGGGGTGAGATCGGTCTCATCGACGGCGACGACACCCAGTTCCGCACCGCCGGCCGACGATCCCCCGTCGGGGGTGGCGGTGGTGGCCACCACCTGCAGGGCCGGCACACCGATCGCCTCAGCCCCTGCCGCCGCGAGTTGGGCCGCCCGCCGGGCCGTCGCCAGGAGCTGGCGGTTCAAGTGGGCCTCGTCCAGGATCAGCACCGCGTCATACATCAACAGGCCGGCCTGACGGGGCCGCGCCCCGGAGGACGTACCGTAGCCACGCAACAGGATTCGGCTGCCCCACATGTCCGGTGTGGCGGCGATGATCTGGCACGCCGCGGGGTCGTTGACCCATTCCCGGCGCGGCGGGATCCCACCACGCATGTCCACGATGTCGAAGGCCTGGGAAACCCCGCGCGGATCGCGCTGCGTCCGCAATGACCGCAACGCCGCCCCGACCCTGCCCAGCAGCGACTCCGGTGCCGCGGCGTGAAGTGCCTGCTGGATCGTCTCCGACCGCTGCGCCTGGCTGTCGACCAAGGCACGCCGGTTGACGACCAGCGCCAGCCGGCGCGGAACGCGCCGGACCTGCCCCGCCGCGTACAGGGCGCACGCGAACAAGTGCACCTCCACCACGCTGGACTTCCCCGAGCCGGTCGGGGCGGTGATGAGATCGGGCCACGACCCGGTGTCGATGAGGCGATCCAGCAGCCTGCGCTGCCACGCGAACGGGGCGTGCCCGTCGTTGAATTCGGCGAAGAACTCCCCGAACTCGCTCACATCAATGCTCATCGTGTCCCCTCACCGGAAGTCCAGAAGTTGTCGGCCGGGGAATCCACCGGGACCAGGAGCCCGCCACCGAGATGACGGCTCTGCCCGATGGCCACCAGGGTCCGGTCGGTGGCCAAGCGGCCCAAGCTCACCGTCGCACGGTAGGGCTGGACCAGCATTTCCCTGGGCGTCCTGTGCACCCACACGGACACGTCGGAAACGTTGAGCAACTGCGCATCGTGCACCTGCACCCCATGCTCCCGCGTCGCCACCGCGATCTCCTCAAACCAGCGACTACTCCTGCGCTGCCCAGCAACGACATCGCGCCACACCAGCCCGACCGACACGCGCACCGCGTCACTCAGAGCCCACGACCGTCCGGTGCCCGTCCCGCGGCGCTGCCGCACGGTCTCGGGGACCGCGACCGGGTTCGTCACCCACCGCCGGACGCTGCCCGGCAACGGCGCCGCCCAGAACTCCCCTCCCGACACCCCCACAATCTCGGTCACCTCAGCCCGCGCACCCCGGTTAGAGAAACCATCGAGACCCCGCAGCGCCCCGTACAGCGCCGCAAGGTCCTCCGACGCTGCCCCCGCAGGGATCAGCAGCGCGAACGCACCCGAACCCACACCATGCGACGTGAGCATCCCCGCGGGCAGGTACTGAATCGCCAGCCGATTGGCCGGGGGCCGCACACCCGCCGGATAAGACCCGGTAATCAGCGGCGGCGCACCGAAACCGATGCGCGCGATCAACGCCCGATGCAGCGCACCGCACCAGGCGACCCGCTGCTCGGGCCGCAACTCGAGGGGTGTCGCCAGCAGGATCACCGTCGGCCACGGCACAAGCTCCGGGGCACGATCGTGGGCCCGGTAGCGCCGAAGCTCAAGATGCCCGGGCGCCACCGGCGACGGTGAGGGCAGTTCCGACCCGAGGTGCTTGTCTTGACTGATTGAGGGCGCCGTCCCGATCGACGCCGTGTGCGCCGCAACCAACGCCTCGGTACGCCCCCCGACGGGGACCCGCACCTCCAGCCCACCGACGTCGAACATCGACGCGCCGGTATCGAGGTGGTGGGTGGGTTCGACATCGGTCACCGTCAGCCGCACCGGGCTGGTCGCTTCACCCAGACAACTGACGTCGACACACAGGTCCTCAAAGACCGCCGCGACATCCTCGGGGATGCCGTCCTGCCAGCACCAGCCGACGGGCCCGTCGACGGCGTACCCGTCGGACAACGCCCGCCGCGTCCGCTTGTCCTTCCAGGACCCACCCTCCTTCCGGACCACCCCCTCCTGACGCCACGCCGTAGGCGGGGTGAACGACAGCGGCAAGGGCCTCGGCGCGCGGATTCCGGTGGGCGGGTTGCTCTCCAGCCAGGCCAGTGCCGCGGCCGCTGCCGCGCTGGGGCGCGAACCTGACTCGTCGACCACCGCGGTGGATCCCTGTCCGGCTGCGTTGACCAGCGCGGCGTGCAGCCGAGCAGGGTCCGGCAACGGGTCGGCGGATCCGTCGGCGCGGTGTCCGGTGTAGGTGCCGAGCAGGAACGTCGCTTCAATACCGTTGGGCACCGCGCTCACTCCTCGTCGGAGTCTGAGCCGGCCGCGGCGAAGATCTCGTCGTTGCCGATCACCGTGAATACCGCCCCGTCCCAGCTGATCCCGGCGGCTCGGGCCGCCGCCACCGCCTCGGTGAGCAACTTGTCGGCCGCGGCGACCGTCAGGGGTTCGATGTCGTCGAACTTGCCGCCTCGCCGGTCGAGGGTGACCTTGGCCGGAGAGCTCTCTACCAGATCGCAGTTCGCGCGCAGGTAGAGCTCGGAGTCCGAGCGGGCCAGCCCCGCCAGGGCGTAGGTGGCCAGCAGTGCACGGCAGGCGATATTGGTTGCCGGGTCATTGCCGAAGCGAAGCTGCCGCAGCGCGGCGAAGCTGAGCACGTGGGTCCGGATGATCCTGCGGCAGGCCACCACACCAAGAGCGTTGAGCGCTGGCGGTAAGCCACCCAATCCAAGTGTCGACGCCTTGCGCTTCTTGGCTTCGTCTTCAATCTTTTTGATGAGCTTGGGGCTGAGTTCGTCCCTCTGGAGATTCGTGATGGCCAGCAACTCTTCGCGCGTGAGCTGAATACTCATCCCGACCGGGTCGACCCGCGCCCCGCCGCGCAGAGATTCCTTACGGCCGGTGTCGTTCTGGTTCGCCAGCACGCCGATGATCTCGCCGACCAACGCGCTGCGGTAGCGGCCCTGGCGGGCTTTCCGCGTGGAGTCCCACGACCCGAAAACAAGGCTGCCGGGACTCATCTCGAGCAACGCGCGAGCGTTGTGGGGTGAGGCGTCACGCGCCGCCCGGTAGGACTGGTGCGCCGTCACCGGTTGACCGTCAACGGTCCCGGCGCGGATATGGCCGTCGAAGGCCCGGTGCGGCAGTTCCAGATCGGTGAAACCGACATCACCGCCGCGGTAGGAAACATTGATGCGGGGCGTCGCACCGAGAACGGCGTGGCCGTCGTCGATGTCCTGGCGGATCGCCGTCTCGATGCGGTTGAGCTGGGACTGCTTGGAGTCCAGGATCACCGCAGTGACGGCCTCGCCGTCGACGAAACGGTCCTCGTAGGCGAACACGGCGTTGTCGCCCTTGACGTACCGCGCCGGCGCTACCCCGGTGTGCGGCCCTCCGGCCGGGGCCAGTTCGGTGACCGAAACCAGAGCGGTCGAGCCCCCGGCCGAGCAAGCGGTTTTGATCTGGTCGTAAGTGAGTGAGTTCATGCGACAAATCCCCGTTTCCTAGATGGTTGATTCCAGTTTTAGTATTCCTGCGAAGCAATCTTCTGATGTACTTCTGCGAAGCTAGCACACCCCGGCGACAACGGCTCGCACGCGGAACGCAACACCTGGCAGACCCCGACCACGTCCCCGACCAACGTCCCCGATCACGTCCGCCGCTGGGGCGGGCCTGCGCGCCGGTGATGCCGGTCGCTGGCACCCCCGAAACCGCTGACCCGCCTGCCCGCACGCTAACCGGCAGCCCCGACAAAACTGGCAGCTGCGACAAAACCTCGGGGCTGCTCGGCGGACCGCGGATCGAACAGTCGGCGGCCCCGGCCCGCGCGGCGGTGGTCTGGAGAACTCCCGCCGGTGCTGCAACCATCACCAATATGAGCGACGCGCTACAGACAATTCTCGCTGACCCCGAATTGCAGAACTGGCCGCACCGCGGACCCGCCGGACCCCTTACCGGCGGCGCCGCAGAATTCGCGACCGCGCCATTGCCTGCACCGCGCCTCCCCGAACCCGAAACCCCGGTCGCGCCCGCGCCGCACCCCACCCTGGAATTCCCCGCACCACTTACCACCGCGGTTACCGCGCCCACTTATCGCGCCGCACCCGCACCCCAAAACGACCACGTCACCGATACCGCGGACCCCACCGCGGACGACCGCGACACTGGCACCGCGCCCTACCGCGACGACCCCTATTACCCGCCCCGCGATAACACCCCCGCGACCGCGCCGATAACCGCCGACGATCACAACGACGACGACGCCCACAATTCGCCGCACACCCCAATGTCATTCGACGAAATCACCCGCCGCGGAAACCCATTCACCGACAAATTCGGCGCCGCCACACAATGGGCCAAAAACAATTGGCGCAATCCCCGCACCGCGCTCATCGCGGCCGCCGCGACCATCGCAGTCATCAGCATCGCGGCCTGGGCCACCACCGGCTCCACACCCACCGCGCAGCCCACCGCGACGATCACCGCACCCACCACCGGCACCCCGTCGACCCCTGCGGCCGCGGCCCCCGCCGACGCACCCCTGCCGGTCAAGGCCGCCGAAGCGCGATGCCCGGCGCCGTCGACCGATCCGATGAACGCGTTCACCGCCGGCGGCGGCCAGCCGTGGCTGTGCGTGCAGGCCTGGGGTATCCCCGGCCAGGTCCTGACCGTGACCCTGAACGGCCTGTCCCAGATCAGTGTGGTGGCGATCCTGCCCGGCGCGAACACCGAAATTGCCGGTGTGGACCAGTGGGGGCGCTACCGCACGGTGGAACGGTTGACGTGGACGTTCGCCGACGCCGCCCGCACCACGATCACCCAGTGCACGAACAACCGGCGCGAGCTGGTGACGCTGTCGCTGAGCGAGCCGGATTGCGCGGGGCGGCCCGGCCGCGGCCCGGTGGTCGCCTCGCAGGTCCAGGTGACGATCGAGAAGACCGCCGCCCCGCCCTCGGCGCCGAGTGGAAACGCCCTCGGTGTGGGGCCGGTCAGCGGTGATTCCGGCTCCGGTGATTCCTCGGTGTTCGCGGTGTCGCGCCTGCAACTGATTGGACACCCCGGCGGCTGACCTTCCCGGTCCCGATTGATCGGGTCCGATCGCAGGCCCGTTCCCCCAAACTCCTGTGGGCGGTGTCGCCGCGTGCTGACCGCGCTGGCATGTCCGGCCTGGCCGCCTGGCGGGCCGCGTTCTCGGGGTGGGTGCACCCATTCCGCGCCGTGAGGTGTGCCGTGGCCCGACCCCCTGCACCTATTAGCGGGCGTTATCCCCCATTATCGCTGCAGGTCACGTGGTATGACCGAGCGGTTTGGGGCGGTGGCGGTAATGGGCTTACCAACACCCCTGCTAGCCATGCTCGCAGCGCTAGCGTTTGCCCAGGTGGCGAGCCTGGCAAGCGCGGCAATCAGATCTAGCGTGGCTAGCTTTTCTTACCGTGTGAACAGACAAGCCCAGGGCGCTTCGCGGCCCTGGGCTTGACCGTAACAGGAGGTCCCCGCTCATCCGCCCAACCCGTCACCGCGTGTCGCATCCTCAAAGTGCGCAACAACCCGGTCCGTGAAGGGGCTGGTTGCGGGCCCGCCTCGACGTCCGGGAGGCCCGGCATCATGGCCCCATGCACGACGACAATTCCGGCGACCCGACCGTCCGTCTGGCCGACTCCGTGATCACCTTCACCGCCGACGCGGGCACGCTCACCTACCTGCGCACCGCCGGCGGCGAGGCCGCCTTCACCGGCGATGCCGGTCTGCTCGCCGCCGTCCAGGCCGTCCTCGATCCCGCCGGCCCCGGCCGCGTCCGCGTCATCCAGCCCAACGTCGACCACGTCTTCACCCCGGCCCGCGACACCCCGGCCGACATCGCCGCGGCGATGCTGTGCGCCGGCGCCGGCCGCGGCGACCTCTGCGACACCGGCTGGGACGCCCTCGCCGACTCCCTTGACCTCCCACCCCCCGACCCCACCGTCATCCACTGACATGTGCCGAGCCACCGCTGCAGGCGGCCGCCGCTGCCCCGGCTGCCGCGGGGAACGCCGCCGCGAATACCAGCGCCTCCGCTACGCCCGACTGAAAGCCGACACCACCCCGCAGCCGACCGCCTCGCCTGCCCCGGCACCGGGAGAGGTATTGATCGCGGAACTGCGCCGCGGGCAGGCGGTCACCGCCGCCGCTCTGGACACCGCGATCACGCAGCTGCGCCGCCGCACCCGCGGCACCGACTCCGACGTCGAAGCCGCCTACACCGCTGCCGTCCTGGCCCACGGCGCGGTTCTGCGCGACATCGCCACCGCCCGCATCGCCGCCGCCTACCGCACTCACGCCGTCGACGACGACGCCTGCGACGCCGAAGCCCAAGCGATGAGGGCCGAAGCCGAAGCCAACCGTTCCTAGACACTGAGCAGGAGTGAGTCCTGCCCGGTGGGCGGCCCCGAACGGTCGTGGGTCGCCTGAACGGCCTGCCGGGTCCGGTGAGTGCGTGCGGTCTTAGTGCCGGGTGGCTGCCGCCCGTCTCGTGGGCC
>CAIRCP010000237.1 GCA_903877095.1 uncultured Actinomycetes bacterium
GCCCCGGCAAAGGCCCGATTCCGTTGTCCCACTGAGAAATTCATACCCACCCGAGGATGCCGCCCCGCCATCACTCCCACTGCGAACCCGGCAGCAAAAACATACCCCCACGCCACCCGCATAATTCAGCATTCTCCTAGGTGGCGACCGGCACCGACGCCGGCACCGGATTGCGGCCGGTCACCAGGTGGGTCAACGTCAGCCCACCGGCGACCAGTAACCAGATGAAGGCGATGGCCTGGACCCGATGCCACGACCGGCGGTGGACGAGGTCGTCGATCGCGACGACGGTGCAGGTGTTCCCGCGCTGGATCGCCACCCCGATCAGAAAAACTAGGCCCGCGGTACTCACCAGTGCGACGCTCACCGCGACCACTGGCGGTTACGCTTCATTGCCCTGCTTTCCTCAACTGCCCGGCATCATCGTGGAAAGACTATTGAAATGCGCGAAACCTTCAACAACCAGAAGGTTCAGGTCATTGTCGCCGACGACCACCCGCTGTTTCGCGACGGTCTGGTCCGTGCGTTGACCAGCAGCGGGCTGGTGGACGTCGTCGCCGAGGCCCAGGACGGCCCGTCGGCGCTGGCCGCCATCAAAGAGCATCGGCCCCAGGTGGCACTGCTGGATTACCAGATGCCGGGGATGGACGGCGGTCAGGTGGCCGCGGCGGTTCTGCGCGACGAATTGCCGACCCGGGTTCTGCTGGTATCGGCCAACAACGACGCGGCGATCGTCTATCACGCGCTGCAGCAGGGTGCGGCCGGTTACCTCCCCAAGGAATCGTCGCGCTCGGAGATCGTCAACGCCGTCCTGGAGTGCGCCAAGGGCCGCGACGTCGTCGACCCGCATCTGGCCTCGGGACTGGCCGCGGAGATCCGCCGCCGCGCCGAACCCGCCGGGCCGACGCTCAGCGGGCGGGAGCGGGAGGTGCTCGGCATGATCGCCGGCGGCTCCAGCATCCCGGCCATCGCCAAGCAGCTCTACCTGGCCCCATCGACGGTGAAGACCCACGTCCAGCGGCTGTACGAGAAGTTGGGAGTGGGCGATCGCGCGGCTGCGGTCGCCGAGGCGATGCGTCGGGGACTGCTCGACTAGTGACGAGAAAGGTCAGCCGCGTCCTGGACTTCCTGACCAGCGAACCGCTGCGGATCCGTTCGATCCTGCGGTTGGTGCTCATCGTTCTGATCGCCCTGCTGATCTCCCAGACCCACGTCTCGCACTGGCTGGACGACGTGTTCACCGGGGTTCTGGTGGCCTATGCCGTCGTGTCGGTGGCATGGCTGTTCCACGTTTTGCGCCGTCCGGTCAAATGGTGGTTCGGGTACGCATCGATGTTCGTCGACGTCGTCGCCGTGGCCGTACTGTGCATCGCATCCGGACCCGGCACCATCGCGTTGTACCCGATCTTCTTCCTCGCGCCGATCTCGGTGGCGTTCCTGGACAGCCCATTGATCACCTACCTGCTGGGACTGAGCGCGGCGTTGGGTTACCTGCTGGCGTGGGTGGTTTACGCCACCCACGATCAGAAGATGGGCAACACCATCCCGGCGGTGGTGTACGTGCAGGTCGGTTGCCTGCTGTGGCTCACCGTCGCTATCACGGCGCTGTCGTACACGCTGGCGCGCCACCGGCAGCGGGTGGAGGCCCTGCTCGACGTCCGGCGCAGGCTGATCGCCGAGTCGATGCGGGCCGACGAGCGGCAGAGCCGGGAACTGTCAGAGCAGTTGCACGACGGTCCGCTGCAGAATCTGCTGGCGGCCCGGCTCGATCTGGACGAACTTCGGGACGACCCTTCTGCGGCTGGGTTCGACCGGCTCGACGCCGCACTGCGCGAGACCGTCTCCGATTTGCGGAACGCGGTGGCCACCTTGCATCCGCAGGTACTCAGCCAGTTGGGACTCTCCGCAGCGGTGCGCGACCTCGCCCAACGCAATGAACAGCGCTGGGGCACCCCGGTGCGCACCGAGATCGACGAGGTCGGCCGGCCCGAGTCGCAGGCGCTGATTCACCGGGCCGCCCGCGAGCTGATGTCCAACGTGCACAAGCACTCTCAGGCCACCGAAGTCGATGTCGCGTTGCGCCGGGAGTCCGGCGCGACGGTGCTGCAGGTCGCCGACGACGGGATCGGATTCGATCCGGGCATCCTCGCCCAGCGGGTCAGCGAAGGACACATCGGCTTGGCGTCACTGGTGGTTGCGGTCGAATCAGCGGGCGGCTCGGTTGATTTCGGCAGTGGGCCGGGCGGGGGGTCGGTCGTAACGGTGACCGTGCCCGACGACCTTTAGCAGCGCCGACCCTGCGCATAGAGACTGGTGCACGGCCGGGATCGCGCTCTGGACGCGGAGTCGGTGCGCCGAGGCGCTCTCTACCCAACCTCTCTACCCAACCTGGATGCTGATGACGGGCCAGCCGGTGGCGCCGTCGGGCGCCGGCGGGGCCTGCTGTTCGGTCTGGACCGCACCGGTGTTGTCGGTGGCGCGGGCGGTCACTGTGTGCGAGCCCGGGGTGGCCTGCCACGCGAACGTCCACAGCCGCCAGGTGTCGTTGGAATAGGACGCACCCAATTGCGCGGGCTGCCAGGGCCCGTCGTCGATCCGCACCTCGACGGCCTTAATGCCGCGGTGCTGGGCCCACGCCACTCCGCCGATGGTCACCGGGCCGGGGGCCAGACGGGTGCCGTTGCGCGGTACGTCGATCCTGGACGCGGTCTTGATCGGCGCCTTGGCCGACCATCCGAGCGGGGTCCAGTAGCCCTCCGCCTTGTCGAAGCGGGTCAATTCAAGGTCCACGACCCACTTGGTGGCCGAGACGAACCCGTATAGACCGGGGACGACCAGCCGGGCGGGATAGCCGTGCTCGACGGGAAGTGGTACGCCGTTCATGCCGATGGCGAGCAGCGCCTCGCGGTTGTCGGTGAGTGCTTCCACGGGCGTGCCGGCGGTGAAACCGTCCGACGACATCGAGAGCACCATGTCGGCATCGGACTGGATTCCACTGGCGGCCAGTAAATCCCGAACTCGGTAGCCGGTCCATATGGCGTTTCCGATCAGCGTGCCGCCCACCGGGTTGGAGACGCAGGTCAGGGTGACCGGCCGCTCGACCAGATCGAATTTGGCGAGATCGGCGAAGCTGTAGGTGATCTCGCGGTCGACCATGCCGTGGATCCGCAGCTTCCATTCGTCGCGGGCCAGTTGGGGCACGCTCAGCGCGGTGTCGATCCGGTAGAAGTCGGCATTGCTGGTGATGTAGCTCGGCAGGCCGTCGCCGGCAGGCTGCACCCCGGCTGGGATCGGCGGGGCCGGAGAGGCGATCTTCGGGAGCTTGAAAGCCTCGCGGTCGCCGGCGACCGACCGGCGCTGCCGGGTGAGGATGCTGCCACCCACCCCGCTCAGCGCGCCGATACCTAGCAGGCCCAGTGTCTGCAGCGAGCGACGCCGTCCCGGATCGGCCTGTTCGACAACGTCATCCGTGTGCGGCTCATCGTTGCTTTCCCGGGTCAGCATCCGAAATGCGCCGACGCCGCACACGGTGCCCAGCGCGACCGGGATAAGGTCCACGGCCCGGGCGCCGGGCTGGTTGAGCACCGCCAGGCCGCCGATCACCCCGGCGGCCAGCAGCGCCAATGTGCCGACGCGCCGCCACACGGCGGCGACGGCGATCAGTGCGGTGATCACCACCACGACCATGACCGTCAGAAAGGTCTTGTCGTTGGTGCCGAAGGTCTGGATGGCCCATTCCTTGACCGGGCCGGGGGTCAGGTTGATCACCGAGCTGCCGACGGCGGTGCGCGCGTCGGCGGCCGGAGAGAAGAATGCGGCGGCCAACTGCGTCACCCCGAGAGCCACCGCGGCCGCGGCCGCACCCGCCGCCATCCGCGCACCTATCGAAGCCATAGTCGCCAACCTACCGCCGGCGGCAAGGCTGCGGTTTCCCCCGATCGGTCAGACCTTCCATCCACTAACGTACGGACACCAACCGAAGGGAACCGCGATGACCACCGTCGATGCCACGCCGCGCCGTCGCCTTCCGATGTGGGTGGCGTTGTCGCTCTCGGTGGCGACGGTCGGGCCGACGCTGGCGATGTCCGGCAATGGTCAGGGACTGGTCAGCACCGTCGGCAAGGCGATCCCGCTGGTCTTCCTGATCGGCCTGATCGGGGTGCTGCTCGTCGGCTACAGCTTCGTGCGCCTGACCCGCCACCTGAACCATGCCGGCTCGGCCTATGCCCTGGTCGGGGTGACGATCGGGCCGCGGACCGGGTTCTTCTCCGGGTTCGCGCTACTGGGTGCGTATCTGGGCTTCTCGATCGGCACGCTGGCGCTGACCGCCGCCTTCACCAATTCCTTTCTGGCCGAACTGCACCGGGGCGCCGCGCAGCCCCGGCAACTTCCCTGGATCGTCCCGGTGGTCACCGCCGCGGCGTTCTCGTTCGTGCTCAGTGGCCGTCGGGCCCCGTTGGTGGCCACGGTCCTGCTGGCTATCGAAGGCGTCGGTATCGGCGCGATGCTGGTGCTGACGGCGGTGATCCTGACGCGCGGCGGCGCCCCGGCCACCGGGATGGACCTGAGCGTCTTCTCCTTCTCCGGGGTGTCGGTGTCAGCAGTGCTGGGCGGTGTGGTTGCGGCCTTCCTGTCCTGGGCGGGTTTCGAGGCATGTGCGTCGATGGGCGAGGAGACCGCCGATCCCGGGCGCAACATCCCGCGCGCGCTCATCGGAACCCTCGCGCTCACCGGGGTGCTGTTCGTGGTGGTGATGTTCGCCCAGACGATTGGCTTCGGCACCGACCACGCCGGTCTGGACGCGTTCGAACACTCGGCGAACACCTTGGGCGACCTGGCGAATTCCTATGTCGGCGAGGGGTTCAGTCTGCTGGTCATCCTCACCGCGACGGTCAGTGCGTTCGGCTGCCACCTGGCCACCGCCGCCACCTCGGGCCGGATGCTCTACGCCTTCAGCCGGGACGGATTCGGCCCGAAAGCGTTGGCGCACATCGATTCCGCGAGTGGCGGCCCGCGCCGGGCGACGTGGCTGATCGTGGCAGTGACGGTGCTGGTCAACCTGATCTGCTGGCTGACCGGATGGCCGTCGGCCCCCACCGGCAATCCCGCGATCGACGCCTACTTCCTGTTCGCCGTAGCCGGTTCGGTCTGCCTGATGGTCTGCTACCTGCTGGTGGAACTGGCGGCGATGTGGTTCGTCGGTGCGCCGCGCTTCACGGTGGTGCACGGCGGGACGGGGCGGGTGGCCGGCCTGGTGCTGCCGGCGGCGGGTGCGGCGGTGATCGTGGTGGTGCTGTGGTTCAGCGTCAAGGACGCCGTGAGCCTACTGGACCCGCCGCTGTTCGGGTTGTATTGGTGCACAGCCGGTTTGGCAATCGCGGCCGCCGCCTCGGGCATCGCCGGGCGAGTCGGCACCGCCCTGGCGGCCGAGGTCGGGTTACCTCAGGTGAGGTAGTCGAAGGTGGAAAGCATCCCCGCCTCGGCGTGATACGCGTTGTGGCAGTGCATCGGCCAGTATCCGGGATTGTCGGCGAGGATGGCGACCTTCACCGACTGATTGGGCAGCACGATGACGGTGTCCTTGCGCGCACCCAGGCTGCCGTTCGGATTCATCACCGCGAAGGTATGGCCGTGCAGGTGCATCGGATGCCACATCCGCGACTTGTTGGTGAAATTCAGCGTCGCCTGCTGGCCCTGACGGACGGTGAACGGCTTGTTGTTCGGCCAGGGCCCGTTGATGCCCCACTCGTATCCGGTGTCCGCCGCGGTCAGGTCGGCCTGCAGTTCGGTGTCGGCCTTGGTGAATTTCAGTTGCGCCTCGGGAGTGGCGGTGAACATCTCGACGGTGCCCACCTTGCCGTTGAGTTCCGGGGGCTGGAACGCCATCGGCGGCACGCTGCCCGATCCGGTCGACAGCAGCGCCCGTGCGGAGTTGTTCTTGCCTTCGGCCACCGCCACGAGGGGGAACACCCCGTCGCCGGCGGTGACGATGGCGTCGTAGCGTTCGCCCATCCCGAGCAGCACCGCGTCGACGTCGGTCGGAACGACGGGAAAACCGTCGGTGTGGGTCACCTTCAGCTTGTGGCCGCCCAGCGCCACCCGGAACGCGGTGTCGGCGCCGGCGTTGATGATGCGCAGCCGGATGCGGTCACCCGGCTTGGCCCGGAAGGTTGTGGGCGCCTCGGGGATTCGCCCGTTGATCACGTAGTACGGGTAGGTGACGTCGCCGGGATCGCCGCCGAGCAGGCTGCTGCCCCCCGCGCCCATGCCGCCCGCACCGCCCATGCCGCCCGCACCACCCATGCCGCCGGGTTGCTCGGACGCGCTGGTCGTCGGCTGGCCCATACCGCCCATGCCGCCCATGGCGCCCATGCCACCCTTCTTCAGATCGTCGAAGATCTGCTGGGGTGAGCGGCCTACCCCGTCGGTCCAGTCGTCGAGCATGACGATCCACTCGGCGTCGTAGTCGGCCGGCGCCTTGGGGTCATCGACGATCAACGGCAGATACAGCCCGGTGTCCAGATCCAGGCCGACATGCGGATGCGCCCAATAGGTTCCGGCGTCGGGAACCGAGAACTTATAGGTGAACGACTGTCCGGCAGGCACATTCGGTGTCGCGGGCTCGGCGCCGTCCATATCGTTCTGCAGCGCGATGCCATGCCAGTGCATGGACGTCGGATGGCCGAGTTGGTTGTTGAGCACCACCTCGAGTTCGTCGCCGACGTTCGCGCGGATCAGCGTTCCGGGAACGGTTTCGCCGTAGCCGAGGGTCTGGACCACTTTGCCGCCGAGGTCGACCGTCACCGGCCGGGGCGTCAGCGTCGCGTTGACGGTCTTGCCGGTGTGCGGGCGGGTGGCCTCGGCGGCCTTGATGGCGTCCGCCAAACCGGGATTGACGGTGGTGGGCTGCGACGTCAACTCCGATCCCGGCGCGGCGGTACGGGTGCACGCTGCCAGGGCCGTGCCGGCGCCGGCGGCCAGGCTCGCGGCAAGGAAGGTGCGCCGCGTCAGTTGCCGGCGTCGGGCGTCGTCGTTGGCCATGATGTGCTCACTTTCTATCGGTGGCAAACAGTACCGGCGGCGGTGTGCGATTCGGTCTCAATTCGGGCCAGTGTGTGCGAAGGTCCGAGCAGGTCGCCGGTCAGAATCGCGCAGAAACGCTCCAGTGGCAGACCGAAATCGTCGTCGCTCATCGGGTCCTCCAGCAGCGCGCCGAGTCGCTCGGCGATGACGATGAGCGTCATCACCAGGATGCTCAGCGCGATCCCGGCCGCGCTGTCGTGTTCGCCGGCGCCCAGCATGGTGCAGACGACGACGGCGAAGGACCACGCGAGGGTTCGGGTGAACAGGGCGTAGAACCGCGGGACCGGCTGCGAGTTGATGCGCTCCAATCCGACCGCGGCGCCGACCTGAGCTGAATTGATGGTGACCAGGACCCGCCGGGCCTGGCGGTCGATCATCTTGGCGTGGCTCAACTCGCCGATGTCGACGGCCTGACGGCGCAGCAGTTCGGTGGCCGTGCAGTCGGCGGGATCGGTGGGAGTCAGGTCGCCCAGTTGTGGTGATGTCGGGGTGCGGTGCAGTTCGGCGGCCAGGGTCCACGCGTGGCGCACCTCCCGGCGGCGGATGCGATCGGTGATCGCGGCCATCTCCGGTGTGCCGTCCTCGTATGCCAGCAATGCGTAATGCAGCGACCGGCCGTTGCTGACGACCCCGCCCCAGAGCGTGCGTGCCTCCCACCACCGGGCGTAGGCGTTGCGGTTTTGGAACCCGACGAAGATGGCGACGACGATTCCCATCATTGGGACAATCGCGGAAACCGATTGCAGCCCAGCGTGATCAACCGCGACCGTCATGGCCGCGGCAAGCAGCAGGATCGCCGCGACGTCGACCCGGAACCTCCGGATGACCTGGAGTGCCGGTGTCCCGCGGAGGTTCACCGCAGCGGCCGTTCGGGATCTCCGGGGCCGAGGAGATCGGCGGTCAGCCCGGCGCAGAACCGGTCCATATCAAGGCTGAAAGCGTTGTCGCTCAACGGTTCCTCAAGCAGGCTTCCGAGTCGCTCGGCCACCACGAACAGCAGCATGATCAGCATACCCAGCAGGAAACCGACCGGTCTGTCGTGGACGCCGATGTCCAGGCGGGTGCACACCAGCACGGCGAAGAGCCACGTCAGGGCTCGGATGAACAGCCCGTAGTAGCGCGGAATGGGTTCGTTGCGAATGCGTTCCAAGCCGCCGGCCGTCGCCGTCTGCGCGGTGTTGAGTTTGACCAGCACGGTCCGACCCTGCGAGTCGACGACGCCCGCCTTGGCCATCGCGCCGATGTCCGCACCTTGACGGGCGAGCAGGTCGCCGCTGCCGGCCGCGGCAGGATCCTCGGGCGTCAACTCCGCCACCTCCGGCGCGGGCGGCGTTCCGCGCAGTTCGGCGGCCAATTGCCAGGCCTGGCGCACCTGCCGTCGTCGGATCACGTCGGCCGACGCGAATCCTTCGGGGGTCGTGTCACACACCGCGATCAGGGCGTTGCTCAGTGACCGGCCGTTGCCGATCACGTTGCCCCACAGGGTGCGTGCCTCCCACCACCGGGCGTAGGCGTTGCTGTTGCGGAAACCGATGAAGATCGACACCACCGTGCCGAGCAGGGCGACCACCGGGCCGGCGGTCTGCAGTGGCAGGATGTCGACGAGCACCGCCATCCCCGCCGCGACCGCCAGCACGGCCAGCAGGTCGTACCGCAGCCGCCAGGCCACCGAACCAACACCACGCATTTTTTGGGTGCACCGATGGCGCATGCGCCGGAATGTTATTCGCTCAGTGCGCTGAGTGTTGAGGGTGGGCATGCTCCGTGATCGAGGTTTGACCGGTCAGGCCGACGCGGCGAGGACGGTCGGGGCGGCGAACAGGTCGGTCGCCTCGGCGCTGATCCATGCCCGCGCGTTGCCGAGCAGGCCGGCCCCGCGGGCGAACGCGATGCCGTCGACGACGCGCTGGACGGCGTCGTCGTCGGCGACGACCTCGACCCGGTAGACGGTCGTGACGTGCTTGGCGACCTTGCGCCCGCGGTAGGACTCCACCGACGCGGCGGTGCGGGTGAACGACTGGGTCTCGTTGATCGTGACGGCGTGGATTCCGTCGACGGGCAGCGCGGCGTTGAGCGCCTCGGGTGACACCTGCTCGGCGATGACGGTGATGATCTTCATGGTCGTCCTTTCGGGTGGGTGAAAGCTTGATACGACGACTATCGCCGCCCCGCTGCCCTTGCCGGGTCGGCCACCCGGACCCACCTGGGGTTGACGACACCGTCCCCCGATCGGGGGACCGTCATTCAGTCCGATTTGGGACCGTTCAACCCGTGTGCCCGCGGCATACTGCTCGGATGCTGGCGACATGTCCGAACCCGACGCGACGACGGTGACCGCGCCGCATCCCGCCGCCACGTCCGCAGCCGCCGCACCCCGACTGCTCGTCGGCGCGCTCAGCCTGGTGGTGCTGATCGTCGCGATCTCGTTGCCCCTGCTGGTGGTCGGACGGGTGCTGCAGGGTCTCGCCTTCGCCCTGTACCCGGTGGCGGTCTCGATCGTCCGTGACGAACGCCCGCCTGAGCGGCTGGTGCGCTCGATCGCGGTGATCTCGGCGATGCTGGGCTTCGGCGCTGGCTTCGGGCTGGTCATCACCGGGCTGCTGATGGCCGAAGGCGCTGCCTACCAACGGGTCTTCTGGTTCTGCACGGCCGCCACCGCAGTTGCCGTCATTGCCGCCTGGGTGGTTGTTCCGGACCGGCCCCAATTCGTTCACGCGCAGATCGACTGGGTGGGCGGCGCCGCGCTGGCGGTGGGGCTGGCCGCGCTGCTGCTGGCGATCACCCAGGGTTCGCGGTGGGGGTGGACGTCGCCGGGGATCGTGGTGTCCGTGGCGATTGGCGTCGCCGTGATGTGGTGGTGGTGGTCGTGGAGCCGCCGGTGCCCCAATCCGCCTGTCTCCGTGTCGATCTTGAGGCGGCGGTCGGTCCTCCTGGGCAACATCGCGACACTGCTGGTCGGTATGGGCCTGTACTTCTCCTTCCTGGGGACAACAGGATTCGTCGAGGCGCCGGTCGGCAGCGGCTACGGATTCGACGCCAGTGTTCTGGATGCCAGCGTGGAGTTTCTGCTTCCCGGTGCGCTTGCGGCGGCGGTGACCGCTCTGGTCGCCGGCCGGTATATCGAGCGCTTCGGGCCGCGGGTCGTGGTCGCCGCCGGCGCCGGTGCCGGTGCGTTCGGATTCAGCGCGCTGATGCTGTGGCACACCCACCCCTGGCAGATCGTCCTCGCGGGGTTGTTCACCAACGCCTACATCAGCCTCGCCTACGGCGCCCTGCCGGTGCTGATTCTGGAGGGTGTGGCCGAGGACGAAACAGGAATCGCGACCAGTCTCAACGCCATTTTCCGCAAAGTCGGATCGGCCATTGCGGCCGCCATGTTCGCCGACCTGGAGATTCCTGCGGCCAGCGGCTACATCCCGGAAAGCGCGTTCATCGCGATCTTCGCCCTCGGCGCCGTGACGGCCCTGGCGGCGATGCTGCTGGCGTTGCGACGGCGTTAGGGGCGTGGCAATGTCGCCGACTGCGGAGTTGCTCGTTCTGCTGCTGACGGGTGCAGGGCTGGCGTTCGCCAACACTCTGGCGTCCTCAGGTTCGGCGCTGTCGCTGCCCGTGCTGCTGGCGTTGGGGCTCGGTCCCGAATTGGCCAATGGAACCAATCGCGTCGCGGTGCTGGCCGGGGCGCTGGCCGCGATGGCCTCCTTCGTCCGGGCCGGCCGGATCCAATGGCCGATCGTCAGGCCGCTCATGGTCGTGGCGGCCATCGGCGCCGTTGTCGGCGCGGCGATCTCGGAGGAGATCTCACCGACCAATATGCATCTGGCGATCGTGGGTGCGCTGCTGGTCGCATTGACGCTGCTCGCCATCAAGCCCTCGCGATGGTTGACCGACTCCGAAACACCACCCCGGGTCGGACCAATTCAGCTGCTGCTGATTTTCGCGATCAGCATCTGGGCTGGATTCATCGTGCTCGACGGCATGACCTATCTGCTTATGGCACTGGTGCTTTCGGTGGGCCTCGACGTGACATCGGCGAACGCGGCCAAGTCGGCGATCGCGGTCGCCATCGGCTCGGTGTCGCTGGCGGTGCTTGCAGCCGGTGGGAACGTCGACTGGACGGCGGGCACGCCGCTGGCGATCGGCGCCGTGCTCGGTGGACTTCTGGCCGCCCGGCTCGCGTTGAACCCCGCCGCGGCGCGATGGATCTATCGGCTGCTGGTGCTGATCATCGTTGGGGAAGTCGCGCAGCTGGTGATCACCGGAATGCGCCTGTGATGTTCGTCCAGCGCCCTCCGGTGGAACCGGCGAACAGAACCGAGAACGGCGGGCGCTCGCGGCGTTAGGGTTTGTCGATGAGCGATAACCAGATGCTGGTCCTCAACCGCGCCGATCTCGAAAGCCTCGGGTTGACGTGGAGGGAGATCATCGACGTGCTCGACGACGCGTTCCAACAGAAGGCCCGCGGGCTGGTCCAGAACCCGCCCAAGCCCAAGGTCGCCTCCCGCGAGGACGCGTTCATCCACGCGATGCCCGCCTACCTTGGCGGGTCGGACCGGATCGGCCTGAAATGGGTGGCCGGCTACGAGCAGAACGCCGACAAGGGGCTGCCCTACATCTACGGCGTGATGATCATGAACGACGCCGAGACCGGCCGGCCGATCGCCTTGCTCGACGGCGGATGGATCACCGAGATGCGCACCCCCGGCGTCTCCGGGGTGACGATGCGCCACGTTCCGGGAGATCCCAAGCACCTGGCCATCGTCGGGTTCGGCCTGCAGGGTCAGCGGCATCTGGAGGTGGCCCTGGAGGTGCACCCCGGCCTCACCCACATCACCATCTACGACCGCAACCCGGACAAGGCCGCGGTCCTGGAGGCCAAGGCCGGTGGCCGGGTGACCCGCTTCGCCACGTCCCCGGGCGACGCGGTGGAGGGCGCCGACCTGGTGATCACCACCATCACGGTGCCCCTCGATCCGAAGCTGGACTGCGCCAACACCGACCCCAACGCCCTGCTGCTGCCCGTCGACTACGACGATGCCATGTCGCCCAAGGCTTTTGACGACGCCGTGGTGTACTGCGTCGACGACCTGGGCCAGTACGAATCGGTGGCCGACACGATGTACTTCTTCGGGCTGCCCAAACCCGACACCCATCTGGCCGCGGTGGTATCCGGCCAATTCGACGTGCCGACGACCGGGCGGCGGGCGTTCCTCAACATGGGGATCGCGATGGATGACGTGGCATTGAGTTCCCTGGTGCTCGACCGCGCCCCGGCGGCGGGGGTAGGCCGCTACATCGAGTTCCCGTGACGGGGCCTCGGCCTGCGGCATGGCTGCGTGCGGGCGTACTCGCGGCGGGCGTCGGTGCAGCCCTGACGGCCTGGCCCGCAACGGCGATGGCCGACGACGGGGGCGCCGGTCGGGGTTCGTCCGGATCGGAGACCCACGCGACGACCGACGGCCACTCCCGCGGTCCGGTGCGGGGTCCCCGTGCGGCTGCGGCTACGTCAGCGAATAACGATGGGCCGCAGACGATTACCCAGACCATCCGGTCCGTTCGATCACCGGCGCCGCCCGTCGTGCCCGCAGCGGTGATCAACCCCGCCGAAACTGCCGCGAGCGTCGTGAGCACTGTCGCGCCGGCACCGGCCCCGGTGGCATCTTCGGTCGCCGCGGCGCCGGCGGCGGCCGCCGATCCCGGACCGCTGAAGTCGGCTGTCCTTGCGGCGCAGGCCTACATCTACGGCTATCCGCTGGTGGAGTACCAGCGGGTCAGGCAGACGTTCGGCACGGTGAACACGTTCAAGTCGCTGACGAGTTTCGCCAACCCGGATGCCGATCCGATCTGGGCGGCGATCGGCGGCGGCCGTCGCCCCAACACGGACACCTTCTACTCGCTGGCTGAACTCGACCTCAGCCAAGGCCCCGTGGTGCTCTCCATCCCGGACATGGGCAATCGCTACTACAGCTTCCAGCTGACCGATCCCTACACCAACGTGACCGGCTACATCGGTTCGCGCACAACCGGGTACGGCCCCGGCAAGTACGCCATCACCTGGTCGGGCGGCCCGCATGCCGACGTGCCCGATGCCCAGACCGTGGAGGTTCCCTACGCCAGCATGCTGGCCCTGGGCCGCACGCTCGCCGGCAACCCTGCCGATCAACTCAAGGCGATCGAGTTGATCAAGCAGTACACCCTGGCGCCCAGCGGCGGCGCCGTCAGCCCGGTGATCCCGATCCCCAAGCCGGGCATCGGCTACCTCGACGCGATCAGTGCCGCGATGGAGCTGAACCCGCCACCAACCGTCGACGCCCCGCAACTTGCGGCGATGGCGCAGATCGGGGTCGGGCCGGGCCTGCGCGTCGCCGACGCGCACCTGGGCCTGCTTTCGCGGGTCGCGGCGGACCTGGCGGTGAAGGCCACCGCCGCGCTGCTACCGCTGCTGAGCACGCTGACGCAATACGCCTCCGCGGTGCAGCACCGCGGCTGGGCCACCCCCGATCCCGCCATCGGCAACTACGGAACCAACTATCTGCTGCGGGCCGGCGTCACCCAGGCCGGGCTCCTGGCCAACACACCGCAGGAGGCGGTGTACTCGGTAGGCCTGCTCGACAGCAATCTGCTGGCGCTGGGCGCCTTTGGAATCGGAACGTACACAATGCATTTCGCGCCGGGCCAGGAGCCGCCCGTCGGGGCGTTCTGGTCGGTGACCGTCTACGACGCCAACGGCACACTGGTGGCCAACCCGGCGAACCGGTACAGCGTGAGCAGCAGCCGGCCCGAAGAACTCGTCCGCCGGCCCGACGGGTCCATCGACATCGTCTTGGCTTCCTGCGATCCGGGAGACCCCGGCGCCAACTGGCTCAAAGTCCCGCAGTTCGGCGGGTTCAACACCTACCTGCGGATGTACGTCCCCGGTCAGGCCGTGCTCGACGGATCCTGGAGGCCTCCGGCGATCGTTCACCATTGGTGAGCGCGGCGATGGAATCCGCGGGTGGCTGAGCGGCTACTCGCGGTGCCGCCCGGGGAGAGCGTCGAGTTGTCCTGTGGCTACCGCGTGACGGCCCGCTAGACCATAGACGCCGTGTTCGGAGCAAAGCCGGCTAGTGTTGCCGATCCACGCTTCTGGCAGTACGGGTGGAAATGCACCGTAGCGAACACCGACACTGTGCCTTTGCCGATCCGGGACAAGCAATCTGTCACGTCCGTCATTTGACCAGTCATGCGATGATCTGGCAATGGCTCGTCACACTGCCGGAAATGAATCGTCGAGTGGACGTCCACGTGACGAGAACATCGACAATGCGGTTCTGGAAGCGGCCATCGCCGCCCTTGCCCGCGACGGTTTGGCGGGTATGTCGCTGACGCGGATCGCCGCCGAAGCCGGCACCACAAGGCCGGCCGTCTATCGCCGCTGGCCCACCATTACCGACCTGGCGGTGGCGGCCGTCGCTCGGCTGGCTGATCGCTCAGTCACTCCCTTGACCGGTGAACCTTTCACCGATCTGGTAGCCGAGTTGGAGAACTTCCGGGACTGCATCACCACGGCCGGTTCACTGTCGCTGGACGGTGCCATGCTCAGTGGAGCGGTACCGCCCGAAGTGCGTCAGGCCTATCTCGAACAGATCGTGAACCCCCGCCGAACGCGGATTCGCGCGCAACTGGTTGCGGCTGTCGAGCAGGGGCTCCTGCCCAAGGATGCCGATATTCGGCAAGCTGCGGCGAGCCTTACCGGATCGTGGTACGCCTATCACCTGGCAGGCAACCAGCCCCCCCGCGACTGGCCGCTACGCGCCGCGCGGCTGGCCTGGCGCGGGTGTGGCGGCACGTTGCAGCGTCGGCGGCCCGCGGTCCGGCGTAGCCTCGAGTCAGCTGCGCGCTGAGCGCCAAATCAACTGTGCGGCAGGGCCATATCCCTCCGTAAAATCAATTTACGATTCAATTCCGTAACGTATTGCCAAACGCCCGGTGTGCGCCTATGGTCCCACCGGCGGCGCGGAAGAAGTCCGCGCTCGGGATTGTGCGGAGTATTGAAATGGGCGTTGTGGCCGGTATTGGTAATGGTGTGACGGCGCCCGCGGGGCAGGTGGTAGGCCGGGTGGGGGCGCTGGCGATGGCGCTGGGCATCGGTGCGGCGGTGCTGGCGATGCCGGGGCTGGCTGCCGCTGACAATCGGGGCTCCGGTGGCGCCAGCGGGTCGGCGGATTCCTCGGATTCTTCTTCTCCCTCGTCTTCCTCATCTTCTTCAGGTGGTGGCTATCGCGGGCCGCACCGGGCGGCGGCGAGCACTCAGGCCGAGCCCGGCGCTGCTCTGACCGCGGGCGTGGTGACGTCGGCGCCGCAGAGTCGGGGGCGGTGGGCGCCGGGTGCCGGGGATGTCGCGGCGCCGGGGTCGGTGCCCGAGGGTGCCGTTCCGGTGGCGGTGCCCGAGGGTGCAGTGTCGGTGGCGGTGGTGCCCGCGCCGGCGGCCGCGCAGCACCCGGGGGTGGCGCGGGTGGGCCGCGGCGGCGCCGGGACGGGCGGTGCGGCGTTGCCTGCGGCCGCGACCGCGCAGACGGTACCGGTGCTGGGCGCTGCGGGTGTCTCCCAGCCGGCTGCGTCGGTGGGGTCGGCCGGGTCGGCGGGGTTGGTCCCGTCCGCGTCGCAGGCCCCCGCGAGTGGCCAGGCCCCCGGGGCGCTGAGCGTGGTCGGGCCGGCAAGTGTGGCCGCCCCGGTGTCGGGCGGGTCGGGGACGGCGGCTCCGTCGGTGTTCGCCACCGCGGCACCGAAAGCGACCGCGGCGGTTCCGGGGTGGATCCAGAAGATTGACGACCTCAACCAGAGCGCGGTCCGCACGATCTTCAACGGCCTGGTCAACTGGGCATCGACGCTTCCGGTCACCAGTGTGACCACCTGGCTGGAGGGTGGCTTGCTGATGGTGCGCAAGTCGCTGTTCAACCAGACCGCGTCGGTCAGCGCCTACCAGAGCGTGAACCACCCCGAGTTGGTGACCGGCAAGATCGACGTGATCGACCCCGAAGGAGATGCCTACACCATCGGGGTGTCCGGCGGGCCCAGTCACGGCACCGTCACCCTGGCCCCGACCGATCAGGCCAACGGCATTGGCACCACCAAGTACACCTACATCCCCGGGTCGGGCTATACCGGCGCGGATCAGTTCGTCGTGAAGGTCTCCCCGACTACCCCGACGTTCAACCTGCTGCACCCCTTCGGCGCGCTCAACGACCGGTACTACACGGTGGCCGTCGGTGACGCCGCGGTATCGGCCACCGCGTTGGGATCGAGTGCCAAGGACACCCTGGACACCTCGTTGTTCATGGACCACGCCGGGGCCACGGTGACGGTCAAGAAACAGGGCCTGCTGTTCCCGACCTACACCGCGGCGGTCACCCTGTCGGCGGCCAGCGCCGCCCGGGCGTTCGACTGGATGGATATTCGGGGGCGCACCGGCAGCGTGTCGACGGAAGCGATGCTGACCCAGGACTGGTCGGCCTATACCGCCAAGGCCGCCGAGAACGGGGTCAAACCCATGCTGGTGTTCAACTACGCCGATGCTGAGGGCGCCGACACCGCGGTCTTGGTCGATGTGGCCAAGGTGGCCAAGAACACCGACGGCTCCTACACCTTCACCGGCCACCTCAGCTCCGACGCCCCGGCCCAGGAGGGCCCCGTCGACACGTGGGACTACACCGGCATCGACTACAAACGCGCCTACGAGAACTTCCTGAGCGCCTCGGGCCTGAAGGACTGCAAGTCCGGAGCGGTGTGCACCACCGTCTCCGCCGTGGGCATCCTCGGGGCCACCACCTTGTCCCCGAGCAGCTTCAGCCAAGACGGCGGGCACGACTACCCGCTGCCGAAACTGCCGACGCCGGGCGATGCGTCGGCCACCCAGACCTACCCCGGCGCGATGGGACCGGGAACAACGAGCGGAAACGGCAACGCGATCTACGGGAACACCAACAGCGGTGACACGCTGCTGACGGCCATGATCCCCTGGGGCGCACAAGGTTCGTTCATCACCGCCACCAACCTGGCGCAAACCAGCACGACGAACAACGGGATTTACCTGTACACCGCGAACTCACCGGCAGGAGCGGCACCCACATGGGCGCCGGCGCAACTGATCGGCAACGGGTGGAACGCCGCGGTCAATGTCATGGCGGAGTACGACCAGGTGGTTACCGACGCCAACGGTAACCCGATTCCGGTCTCCTTCACCGGAAGTGCCAGCAACAGTGCCACCTACACACTCACCGGGAGCATCAGCGCCCCCGGCACCACGCCCGCGGCGTTCACCGGCAACATCAGCGGCAGCACGCTGGATGTGACCGGCGTCACCAGCGGCACCATCAATACCGGTGACTACGTCGTCGGCGGCCCGGCGAACAACACCTATATCACCTCGTTCGGCACCGGGACCGGCGGGATCGGCACCTACTCGGTGAGCCCGTACCAGACCTGGCCGTCGGGCGGTCAAACCGGCTCGATGACCTCCGGCCAGGGCGGCTCCACCCTGCAGATCACCCTGCCGTCGAACGCCGAATTCGACCCGGCAAGCCTTGTGGGGCAATCGGTGAGCGGGCCCGATGTCGCGCCGGGCACCGTCATCACGGGCTACACGGGGCAAAGCGGGAGCACCGCCACCTACACCGTGAACACCTACGATCTGGTGGCCCCCGAACCCCTCACCGTGACCGTCGCCGGCAACCTGCTGACGCTGTCGCTGGCCAACGCCATCGACGCCGCGAGCTTGATCGGCCAGACGATCACCGGGACCGGAATCCCCGACAACACCGTCATCACCGGGTTCGTGACCCAGGACAGCAGTACCGTCACCCTCACGATCAACAACGCGGCGTCGGTACCCACCGGCTCCACCATCACGACGCCCAACATCTATCAGCAGCAACCCGGCCTCGTCGTCGCGCTGAGCGACGGGTCGGTGCAGTACTGGAACGGTGGCGGATGCAGCCAAACAGCCCAGGGCTGCGACGGGTCCGTCCAATCGCAGGGTGTCGGGTCGGGCTGGACGCAACTGCAACCCTCCGGAGCCAATGGATTCGGCTTTGCTACGGGTGCTGCCGCCAACACCCTGGCCATGTTGCCGGACGGCCAGGGTTTCGCCGTCGGCCTCAGTGATGGGTCGGTGTATGGCTGGCAAAGTCACATCCTCCCGGACGGCACGATCGTGCCGGGGACGGGCACGAGCAGCAGCTGCTCGAGCAGCAATGTCGGGAGTTGCTGGATACAACTTCACGACAATGGGTGGGGCTCGGGGGTCAGCGCCATGATTCCCTCGGGGCAAAGCGGCTTGATCGTCGGGTTGTCCGATGGGTCGGTGGAGCAATGGAACGGCAGCGGCTGGATGCAACTCCACGACAACGGGTGGGGCTCAGCGGTGCAGACCCTGCTTCCCTACGACCAGACCACCTTGGTCGGCGCCATCACGGGCGCTGTCGTCGTCGCCGACACCACCACGGGGGTCATCTCGCAGCCGTCCTACGCAGCGACGCTGCAGGCCGACTCGGCCGTCCTGGCGGCATCGACCAGTAACTGCCAGTCGTCCTACGACTCGGGGTCGGGCACGGGATGCGGTGGCTATGTGCTCACCGTGCAGCAGGTTGCCGGCAACCCGATCACGGTCGGTCAGACGCTGTACGGGGGGGCCGGCCTGGCGTCGGGGACGACGATCGTCCAGCAGGTCAGCGACGACGCCGGGAATCTGTGTTCGGACTCGTGCGCCGAGGGGGGCGCCGGGGTCTACCTGGTGAACACCTCCCAGTTGGTGGCCCCGGGCACCCCGATGAGCGCGTCGGATGGAACCGGTTTCATCGTCGGGCTGGCCAGTGGTTCGGTGCAGCAGTACAAGCCCGACACCGCCCAGTGGGAGCAACTGCAGGGCACCGAATGGGAAACTGCGGTGAACACCATGATCCCGTGGCGGGACGGTTTCGCCGTGAGCCTGGCCAATGGCGCGACCTTCTACTGGAGCCCGTCGAACAACCCGGGCAACAACAACCCCAACAATTCCAACGCCCTGAATTACGCCGGGTCCACGGTCACCTCGCAGAACACTCAAGGATCCGGCTGGTCGCAACTCCACGACACCGGCTGGGGCAACCCGGCGACCGCGATGGTGCCCGTGGGGGACGGCTTCGCGCTCGGACTCGGCACGCAGTCCGGCAAGTACAACGGGGCCACCGAGCTGTTCATCGGTTTCGGCTCGTCCTCGTCCTCGACCACGTCGGCGTTCGGCTTCGAGCCGGGCTCCAACGGGCCGCAGGCCATCACGGCGACTAATGGTTTCACGCAGATCGCTTCCCAAAATGCCCTCTCGGGGGACAGCCAATGGGGCACCGTGCAGCAGATGATTCCGATCACCGGGTACGTCACCGACTCCGCGGGCAACGTGGTGCAAGGCGTCACCCTGGTCGAGGGCCTGACCAACAACGGGATTTACGCCTGGCAAGGGGGCAATATCGACACCTCCACGACGACGTGGACGACGCTCCAATCGCCTGGGACGGGCGGAAAACCCGTCCTCACCAAGACCCAACTCGCAAACGCGTGGACGTATGGCAACGCGACGAGTTCGAACACCGGCTGGGGCGATTCCGGCGGGGTGGGGGCCACCTACGTCTCGGCGAATGGCTCGACCCCCGCGTCCGGTGATCCCGTCTTCGGGCTGTCGACAAACCAGGCGTGGTGCGGCACCGGTTGCAACAGTCACGGCGACTACTCACCGCTGGTCTTTAACCAGCAATTCGGCAACGACGGGGTCATCTACTCCTGGGGGATCGGCGGGACGAACAACAACGATGTGGTCACCGACGTCAACCTGTCGTCGGTCACCTACGGCTACGTGTTCTATCCCAACGGCTTCATCGACAAGTTCCGGCCGAGCAAGTATTCGGTCGGCATGCTGGCTGCTTTCCAGGGCGGCCCGTCGGTGACGGTCAACAACACCACCGCGACGTACACCCAGAGCTTTACCGGCCCCCAGACCGGGAGTTACGACGCCACCCCGGTCGGGACGTTCGCGGTCAATGTCGGCTTCAACGCAGCGATGAACGAAACGGTCGGACTGACCAACGTCACCAATCCCGTGGCCTACGCCTACTACATTCCGGGACTGCTCTACACCTGGAACGTCAATGGCGACCGCCACACGAGCAGCCTGAGTTTCAACTGGTACGACGACGTGGGCTACGACTCGAACATCGGCGGCACGGCCAGCATCACGCCCACGGTGACGCCGTACATCGAGACAACTTACGGCCTGTTCACCCCCCCGAGCACCCCGATCATCGGCGAATGGTCGGTGTTCGACCTGGGCCTGGGCTACCAGAATCCGGTGAGTTTCACCCTGACGGGAACGGTCAATCCCGATGATGTGTCCATGTCGGTCACCTCGCAGGGCTTCATGACCACCAAAGCAGGGTTCCTTCCGAACATGACCAAGCTGCTCTCCTGGAGCGACAAGTTCCAGGTCTACAGCGTGACCGACCAGCTGTACTCGGCGTCGGTCTGACCATCGGGAACGGCGCGGCGGTCGTCGCGTCGAGCACCGCAAGGATGATGCCCGCGACCGCCCCGGTCAGCCTGCCGACGAACCGCCGCCGACCTCCGCCGCCAGCGGAGGCGGAGGGGGCGCAACCGAAGTCGGGGCCGGTGCCGCCGACGGTGCGGGGGCGGACGCCGGGGCCGGTGCCGCCGACGGCGCGGCGGTCTTCAGTCCGGGTGTCACCGCCGTCGACGGCTTGGAACTGGCCGCCGCCTTCACGCCGTGGAAGTCCGTCCAGGTCTCGGTGCGGTAGGTGTCACCATTCGCGGTGACACTCAAGGCCGTCGGCGTGATGGTGTACTTCACACCGTCGTTCTCGACGGCGTAGGAGTCCGACGACGTCTGCTTTGCCGCTGCGACCAACTTGGCGCCGTCGCTGACCCGCACGCCGCGGTACTCGTAGCCCGAGGCGGTCTTGCAGATCGCCACCCGCGAGGTCTTCGTCGACCCGAAAAGCACTGCGGTGTCGGGTGCGGTGCAGCGCGCGGTGGATTCGAGGTAGCCGCTGGTGTCGGACGGCGGGACAGCCGTCGGTGCGGCCATCGCCAGGGGGACACCGATCGCCACCGCTGCAGCGGCAGCGGCAGCAGCCAAGCCGGAGGTGCGCAACATGGATCTCATTGCATCCACGAGACCATAGGAGAGTATGGGCGGGCCAGGGTCGATGCCGACCTAGAACCCAATCGTTAGGCGCCCGAGATCGTTTCGGGTACCCAGTGCCCGCCGAACAGCACGCCCGACACGGCGAGGTCGCCGTCGAGCATCACCAGGTCCGCCGGTGCTCCCGGCCGCAGCTCCGGGCTGGGAAGGCCCAGTGCGCGAGCCGGATTCACCGACGACTGGCGAACCGCCAACTGCCATGCGGCATCTCGCGGCAGGTCGCTGTTGAGCACCGCGAATCGGAACAGCCGGTCCATGGTGGCCGTGGAACCGGCGATGGTGTCGGTGCCGGCCAGATGAGCGACGCCGTCGGACACCTCGACGGCCAGCGGACCGATCCGGTATGCGCCGTCGGCCATTCCGGCCGCCGCCATCGCATCGGTGACCAGCGATACCCGGTCGGGCCCGACGCTGCGGGTGACGTGGCGGTACAGGCCGGCATCGACGTGCACGCCGTCGGTGATCACCTCCACGGTCACCCGCGGGTCCTCCAGCAGGGCGATCACCGGCCCGGGCTCGCGGTGGTGGATCGGGCGCATGGCGTTGAACAGGTGCGTTGCCACCGTGGCGCCGGCGTCGACGGCCGCGCGGGTCTGGGCGTAGGTGGCCTCGGTGTGGCCGACGGCCGCCACCGCCCCGGCGTCGACGACCTGGCGGATCGCGTCCAGTCCGCCGGTGCGCTCCGGGGCCAGCGTCACCATCCGGATCGTGCCGTCACTCGCGGCGAACACCCGCCGGATCTCGTCGGGGTCGGGGTCGCGCAGCAGCGCCGGATCGTGGGCGCCGCAGCGCTCCCGGGCCAGCCAGGGCCCCTCGAGGTGAATCCCGGCGATCAGCCCGGCCCGCACCTGTTCGGCAAGTTCGCTGACCTGCCGAAGCAGGTCGTCGGGCGCCTCGGTGACCAGCGACGCCACCAGGGTGGTGGTGCCGTGCCGGCGGTGCAGTGCCACCGCTTCGGCGGTCTGCGAGGCATGCGAGAAAGCCCCGCCCCCACCGCCGTGCACGTGGGTGTCGACGAAGCCCGGCACCACCGTCGCGTCGGGGAACTCCCGGTCGGCGGCCCGCGGCGGAGACCCGGCGCCCAGCGCGACGATGCTGCCGCCGGACACCTCGATCCACCCGGGCCGCAATATCTCCGAACCGGTGCACACCGCACCGGCGCTGAGCAGCACCTAGACGCCCTGCCAGTCGGGCTTGGACGCGTAGGTCTCCCGGTAGTAGTCGGCCAGTTGCAGCCGCTGCGCCGCTGCGCCGTCGACAAGCACCGTGACGTGCGGGTGGTGTTGCAGGATGCTGCCCGGCCACATCGCGGTGACTGCGCCTTCGGCCATGTGGTGCACCGCCTCGGCTTTGGCTCGGCCGGTGGCCACCAGCAGCACATGCCGGGAGTCCATGATGGTGCCCAGCCCCTGGGTCAGGCAGTGCGTCGGCACCGCGTCGATATCGCCGTCGAAGAACCGGGCGTTGTCCACCCGGGTCTGGCGGGTGAGCGTCTTGATCCGGGTGCGTGACGCCAGCGACGAGCCGGGCTCGTTGAAGCCGATGTGCCCGTCGGTGCCGATCCCGAGGATCTGCAGATCCACCCCGCCGGCATCCCGGATGGCGTGGTCGTAGGCGACACAGGACGCCGGGATGTCGGCGGCCAGGCCGTCGGGGCCCTGCACGGCGCCGGGGGCGAAGTCGACGCGGGAGACGAACGTCGTGTTGATGACGTTGCGGTAGGTCTCCGGGTGCTCGGCGGGCAGCCCCACGTACTCGTCGAGGGTGAAACCGCGGGCCTGCTTGAACGAAACTCGCCCCGCCTCGTAGCGGGCGGCGAGTGCGTCGTAGATGGACAGCGGTGACGAGCCGGTGGCCAGGCCCAGCACCGCATCGGGCTTGCCGGCCAAAAGCGTCTCGAACACGTCGGCGCCGACCTCGCCGATCTCCTCGGCATCCCGCAGGATGATGACTTCCACTTGTTACCGTCCGCTTCTACTTGTTCGCCGTGAAAAGGTGCGCGCAGCAATCGATCCGCGCTCCGGTGCTGACCGCCTCGGTGAGGTCGATGTTGCCCGGATCGCGCTCGTCCATCACCACTACCGGTACCACCGGCGAGAATCCGGCGGCGACGATGGCCGGGACGTCGTAGATGATCACCGGCTGCCCGGCTTCGACTGTGTCGCCCTGGGCGGCCTGGGCGGTGAAGCCCTGCCCGTTGAGCGTCACGGTGTCCAGGCCCAGATGCACGAGAACACCGACGCCGTCGGGCGTCATGATCACGTAGGCGTGCGGGAGCAGTTTGAGGATCTTGCCGCTCACCGGTGCGACGGCGTAGATCACCTCATGCGGCGGATCGACGGCGGCCCCGTGCCCCACCATGCCGCCGGAGAACACCGGATCGGGGACGTCGGCGAGGGGTATCGCGCGGCCCTCGACGGGCGCGAAGACCGGGGTCTGGCTCACGGGAGCCTCCTTTGCGGGTGGTTTGTGGGCACGGCTCGCTTCCCGGCAAGGATAGAGATCCACACGTGCCCGGGAGGTCAAATCCGGTTCTCCCGCCCGGCGGGCGTCTAAGCTTCCGCTGAGCTGCGATTTAGGAAGGGCCGGGCCCAGATGACCGACGGAACGAAAGCCTCAGGGGCGCAAGCAAAATCCGGGATGAAGATCCCCGGTTTCGCACAGCTCCAGCGGCTCGGCAAGAGCCTCATGCTGCCGATTGCGGTGTTGCCGGCCGCCGGCATCCTGCTGCGGCTGGGCCAGGACGACCTGCTCGGCCGGATCAAGGCACCGGTGATCGGACCGTTCTTCCAGGCCATGAGCGCGGCCGGCGGCGCACTGTTCTCCAACCTGGCCCTGCTGTTCGCCGTCGGTGTGGCCATCGGCTTCGCCCGTAAGGCCGACGGCTCCACCGCGCTGTCGGCGGTGGTCGGCTACCTGGTCATGCAGGCGGTGTTCAAGACCATGTCGCCGTTCGTCCTCGCGGGGGAACTCGACAAGTCCGGTGCGCAGGCCCAGATCAACTACAGCGTGTTCGGCGGCATCATCGTCGGCCTGCTCACCGCGTGGCTGTTCGACCGGTACCACACCATCCAATTGCCGCCCTATCTGGGCTTCTTCGGCGGCCGGCGGTTCGTGCCCATCGCGGTGTCGCTGACCACCCTGGTGGTGGCGTTCGCGATGAGCTACTTCTATCCGATCTTCGACGCCGGCCTGACCGGCCTGGGCAAGTTCATCGGCGGGGCCGGCGCACTGGGGGCCTTCACCTACGGGTTTGCCAACCGGATGCTGATACCCATTGGGCTGCATCACATCCTGAACTCGTTCGTGTGGTTCATCTACGGCAGCTACACCAAGGCCGACGGCACCACCGTCACCGGTGAGCTGACCCGCTTCGCTGCTGGCGACCCGACTGCCGGCCGGCTCACCGCCGGGTTCTACCCGATCCTGATGTTCGGCCTGCCCGCCGCTGCGCTGGCGATGATTCACTGCGCCAACGCCAAGCAGAAGAAGGTGGCCTTCGGCATCCTGTCGGCGGCTGGGCTGACCGCCTTCCTCACCGGCGTCACCGAACCGCTGGAATTCGCCTTCATGTTCGTGGCGTTCCCGCTCTACGTCGTGCACGCGGTCCTCACCGGGCTGTCGCTGGCGATCGCCTACCTGCTCGACATCCATCTCGGGTTCTCGTTCTCCGCGGGTCTGATCGACCTGCTGCTCTACGGCACCGCCCCGGCGGCCAAGAACATCCCGCTACTCGTCGGCATGGGACTGGTGTTCGCCGCGCTCTACTACGTGATGTTCCGCTTCGTCATCACGAAGTGGAACATGCGCACTCCGGGCCGCGAGCCGGAGAGCGAATTCGAGGCCGAGCAACGCGCCAACCTCAGCGACGGCGCCGATGCGGCCACCGCGATTCCGACCGCCGGTGCGGTGGCCACCGCCACCCGGCCGCGCGCCGACACCAAGGCCGAGCAGTTGATCGCCGCCTTCGGCGGCCGGGAGAACCTCGTCAACGTCGACGCCTGTATCACCCGGCTGCGGATGGACGTGGCCGACACGTCGCTGGTCGACCACGGTCGCCTCAAGGCACTCGGTGCGGCCGGCGTCATCGAGGTCGGCAGCAGCGTGCAGGCGGTGTTCGGCACCCAGGCCGAGGCGCTCAAGAACGAGATTCTGGACGTGATTTAGCCATCGAGACTGCGCACAGATCGCGTTTCGGCGTGAAATGGCGATCTGTGCGCAGTCTGGGCGTAATGACTAGTTCGCCGGCGGCGTCAACGGCGCGTACTGCGGAGTCGACTTCGGCGTGAGCGGCAGGTAGCTCGCCTGCGTCCTGGGGGTCAGCAGCGCGCAGGTGTGCTCGGCCAGGCAGGGCGGCTGGGTGTCGGTGCCGGGGGAGGCCTGGCTCGACGGCGCGAAGGCCAGTGCCCCGCCGATCAGTGCCGCCCCGGCGGCGCTCAGGACTGCGGCGGACAACGTTCGCTCGAACATGGCGAGTCTCCAATCTGTTGGTTGTGCCCGGCTTCGGTCGCCGGACTGGTGCCGACAGTAGGAATACGGTCTAGGCGCCATATAGCGGCGACGTAAGTGCCCGCTATGAGCCTGCGTCGTCCGGCGGACCACGCCCCGTATCGTCGCGTGCGATGAATGCCGTGCGAACCGGAGAGATCAAAGCGCTGACCGGTTTGCGCATCGTCGCCGCGTTGTGGGTCGTGCTGTTTCACTACCGCCCGCCGCTGTGGGCGGCGTCCCCGCTGCTGCACGACGCTGCCGCACCATTGTTCGACGCCGGCGCCCAGGGCGTGGACCTGTTCTTCATCCTCAGCGGATTCGTGCTGACCTGGAACTACCTCGACCGCATGGGTCCGGCGTGGTCCACCCGCGGGACAGTGCACTTCCTGTGGCTGCGGCTGTCCCGGGTGTGGCCGGTCTATCTGGTCACCATGCACCTGGCTGCGGTGTGGATCATCGTCACGCTGCACGTGGGCAACGTCCCGTCGCCGGATGCCGAGAAGCTGACGGCGATCAGCTATGTCCGGCAACTGCTGATGGTCCAGTTGTGGTTCGAGCCGTTCTTCGACGGCACCAGCTGGGACGGGCCGGCCTGGTCGATCAGCGCAGAGTGGCTGGCCTACCTGCTGTTCGGCGGCCTGGTTCTGGTGGTCTTCCGGATCGCGCGGGTGACGCGGGCCCGAATGTTGCTGGTGCTAGCCGTCTTTGCCGCCCTGCCGCCGACGCTTCTGCTGCTCGGCACCGGGCTGTTCTACTCGCCGTGGAGTTGGCTGCCGCGGATTCTCGCGCAGTTCACCGCCGGCGCACTGGCCTGTGCGGCGGTCCGGCGGTTGCGGCTCTCCGGCCGGGGCCGGCTCGCCGCCGGTTACCTGTCGGTGCTACTGGTCGCGGCGATCGTCGGGGGCCTGTACTACTACGACGCCCACCCGGTGTCGGGCATGGTCGACTCCGGCGGCCTGACGTCGGTGCTGTACCTGCCACTCGTGGTTGCCCTGTCGGTGGGCACCGGCCCGCTGCCGGCGTTGCTGTCCACCCGGCTGATGCGCTACGGGGGACGTATCTCGTTCAGCCTCTACATGATTCACGAGCCGGTGCACACGATCTGGGACTGGATGGTGCAGCAGTACCGCATCGTCCTGCCGATGTCGACGGCCAAACTGGCGGCTGCGGGCCTGATCGTGGTGGCGGTTCTCGCGGCGATGGCGCTCTACCACCTTGTCGAGGAACCGGCCCAGCGCTGGATGCGGCGGATGGTCCAGCCGCATGACGATCAAGCTGCGACGAAGGAGCCGCGATGAGGAATGCGGCAATCGGATAGCGCGCCGGCATTACGCTGACGTCACTGTGAGGTGGGGACGACCATGAGGAAAGCCGCCGTTCGCGCCGTCGCGGCGATCGTGATCGCCGTCGCCGGCGCGGTTCCGGTGTGGACGGCGCCCGCCGGGCGTGCCGACGTGCCGGCCCACGTCGCCGTCATCGGCGACTCGTACACCACCGGATCCCGCGAGGGCGGCAATGGTCCGCTGTCCTGGACCGCGCAGGCGTGGAAGCTGCTGGCCCAGATGGGTATTCAGGTTCAGGCGGATGTCGCAGCCGAGGGCGGGGCCGGCTACGGGCAGCCGGGAAACCGCGGCAGTGTCTTTCAGGATCTGACGGCCCGGGCGGTGCGCCGCAACGACGCGTTGGTGGTGTTCTTCGGCTCCCGCAACGACCAACCGGTGAACCCGGCGCAGCTACCCGGTTTGGCCGCCGCTACGTTCCACCTGGCGCGCTTCATCGCCCCGGACGCTCACGTGCTGGTGATCGGGCCGCCCTGGCCGTCGAGCACCCCGCCGCCCGCCGTACTGGCGATCCGCGACACCCTGCGGACCCAGGCCGCCGCGATCGGGGCGACCTTCGTCGACCCGATCGCCGAGGACTGGTTGGTCGGGCGTGCGGATCTGATCGGCCAGGACGGGGTGCATCCCACCGACGCCGGGCACGCCTACCTGGCCGCGAAGATCGCCCCGCTGATCTCCGGCCAGCTGACCACCGGAGTCTGAATTCCGATGCCGCTGCTGGATTCTCCGCGCCCCGGCCGCGCCGCAGTGCGGTCCCGCCTCGCAGTGGCCGGGGTCGTCGCCGCCGCGGTGATCGGGCCCATCGCCGTGCACCGGACCGCACCGTCGCCGGTGATCGACGGCCCGTACGCGCGGCTGCTGGCCGAGTCCACCGACCTCGGCCCTGCCCGGGGAGCCCCGGTGCGGCTCATCGCCGCGCTGAACCGGCCGGCGATGCCACTGGGGCTCAATCAGTGGGCGTCTCTGCGCGGCTTGACCGTTCACTGGCGGGCCGGGGACGCCTGGGCCGTCGTCGAAGGTGCCCCGGACGCCGTCGCCGCGGCGTTCGGGGTGTCCATCCGGCGCTATCGGGCCCGCGGCGGCGAGGTCTTCGACGCCGCCGCGCAGCAACCCGGCGTCCCGGCTCCGGCCTCCGGAGAGGTCGCCGGGCTGGGCCGGATCCTGACCTACACGCCGTATCGGGAGGGGTTGCCGCCGACTCCGCCCCGCGACGTGCCGGGCGGCGGACTGCTGCCCACCCAACTGGTGAGCGCCTACAACATGACCGGGCTGACCCGTCTCGGATTCACCGGCAAGGGTTCCACCGTGGTGGTGTTCAGCTTCGACGGTTTCGACCAAGCCGATCTGGACAGCTTCGCGGACTGGTTCGACGTCCCGCGGTTCACCCCGCAGGTGGTGGGCGGGATGCCGCCGCACCGCACCGGTGAATCCACCATGGACCTGCAGATGATCCACGCCATCGCGCCGGACGCCACGCTGGTGATGGTCAACGCCCGCCCTACCGTCGAAGGCGGCGGCGTGGCCGGCGAAGGAACGGCGTACGAGAAACTCGGCAAGCTGATGGAGTCGGTGGACCGCAAGTTCCCCGGAGCGGTGTGGAGTCTGTCGGTCGGGTGGGGCTGCGACCGGCTGATGACCGCCGCGGACCTGGCCCCGGTCCGATCCGCGCTCGCTGCCGCACACCGGCACGGGACCACGGCCTTCGACGCCACCGGCGACATGGCCGGCCTGGAGTGCCGCGGCGGCAAACGGTGGTCGGACCCGCCCAGTCCCGATGACGTCGGGGTCGACGCCGTCGCCTCGGTGCCGGAGATGACCGCCGTCGGCGGCACCACGCTGTCCACCGACGCCGGCGGCGGCTGGCTGGCCGAACAGTCCTGGTACGACGTGCCGCTCACCCAGGGTTCCGCGGGCGGGGCGTCGGCGCTTTTCGGGCGCCCGCCGTGGCAGAACGTGGAGGCTGCGGCCGGGCCGGCCGACCGGCGGCTGGTGCCGGACGTCGCCGCCGTTGCCGACCCGTTCACCGGGGTGAAGTTCGTCTACCGCCAGCAGGTGGTCATCGGGGGCGGCACATCGCAGGCCGCGCCGCTGTGGGCCGGTATCGCCGCGGTGGTGAACCAATTGCTGACGTCCCAGGGTCTGCGGCCACTGGCTGACCTCAACCCGCTGCTCTATACGGTGGCGAAAGGCTCAGCGCTGCCGGGCTTCCGGGACATCGAACTAGGCGGGAACGCCGTCAGCCCGGGAAACCGCGGCTACGACATGGTGACCGGACTGGGCAGCCCCAACGTCGGCAACCTCGTCAAGGACATCGTGCTGATCCGGACCGAACGCGCATGAGCCAGGATTCGGTCACCGGGTACGCCGTACCGCCCGGCCGATACGAGGTTCCGCCCAGGCGAGGCCCGAAGTACGTGGCGACGCTGGGGGTGTGGGCGCTGGCACTGGCGATCGGCATGGTGATCCTGAGTGTCGTCGACGCCCGGGTGGCCGACGTGCCGAACCGATACGTCTGCCCGCCGGACTGCGGACGGCCGCCCACCGGGCTTCCGGTGGCGGTGAACCCGCGTTTCACCGCGCCGGGCGGGGAGTTCTCGGTGTCCTATCCGGCGCCGGGCGCCGCCTACGACGTGACGACCGACGCCAAAGGGGTCACCGCGGTCTGGACGGCGGGTGACGGCGGAACGATGCGGCTGGCCGGGCGCCCGGCGCAGGGACGCACCGCCGGCGACATCGCCCAGGGACTGGTGGACGACGTCTTCCCCGACGCCCGGCTGGTCTACGAACTGCCCAACGCAACGGTCGGCTATCAACCTGGATACGGTGCGGCCTACGATTTCCGGCCGCTGGCCGCGTCCAGTAAGGCCGACCTACTGAGGGTCATCGCCGTCGTCGCGGTGAAGAACGACTTCGCTCTGATCGCGGTCGCCGGGGGGCCGTTCCGCGAGTTCACGCCGTTGTTCGGGCCGGGGCCGCCGTCACCGGCGAATCTGCAGATCGCCCAGGACATGGGCAAATACGTCAACAGTTTCAGTTGGCGCGGCGACCCGCCGCGCTGAGGATCGTCGCGATGCCTCAACCGTTGCACTCGCCGGCCAAAGACAAAACCAGGTCGTCAGGCCGGTGGGGGAGGAGCGCCGTTGGTGTCGTCCCCGTCGCTGTCCGAACCGATGTCGGGGTGCGGATTGGGCACCGCGGGCTGCTTCTTCAGCCAGTCCTTGAGTTTGAAAAGCTCGCTGGCAACCAAACCCATGCCGAGCAGCAGCACACCGCCGATGATCAGCGCAATTGTCATGGGTGCGCCCCTTCCGTTCTCTTTCCGAGGGCCTATCCAACTATCCTGGTCCCAGTGTCCCAGCCGCCTTCCGCTGATGTGCGCCAGTTGCGTGCCAGGCTGGACGGACTGACCATCCGCGATGCCGCCCGCCTGGGCCGTCGGCTGCGCACGTTGCGCAGCCCGGTCAGCGAGGCAACGCTCGCCGACTTCTCCCGTCAGTTCGCCACGGCCGAGGCGGTGATCGCCACCCGGACGGCGGCGGTTCCCACGATCACCTACCCCGACCTGCCGGTCAGCCAGGTGCGCGGCGAACTGGCCGCGGCGATCACGGCGCATCAGGTGGTGGTGGTGGCCGGCGAGACCGGATCGGGCAAGACCACCCAGTTGCCCAAGATCTGCCTGGAACTCGGCCGCGGTGTGCGGGGCATGATCGGGCACACCCAGCCGCGCCGACTGGCTGCCCGGACGGTCGCCGATCGCATCGCCGAGGAACTAGGCACGCCGCTCGGGCAGGCCATTGGTTACAGCGTGCGGTTCACCGACAACGTCAGCGACCGCACCCTGGTCAAGCTGATGACCGACGGCATCCTGCTCGCCGAGATCCAGCGCGACCGGCGGCTGCTGCGCTACGACACCCTGATCCTCGACGAGGCGCACGAGCGCAGCCTGAACATCGACTTCCTGCTCGGCTACCTGCGCGAGCTGCTACCGCGACGGCCCGACCTCAAGCTCATCGTCACCTCGGCCACCATCGAACCGCAGCGGTTCGCCGCGCACTTCGGCGGCGCCCCGATCGTCGAGGTGTCGGGGCGCACCTATCCGGTCGAAATCCGTTACCGCCCTTTGGAATTGCCCGCGCCGAGCGACCAGGGAAATAACCCGGACGACCCCGACGACGAAGTCGTCCGCGTCGAGCCCCGCGACCAGACCGAGGCGATCATCGATGCGCTGGGAGAACTTTCGGCCGAGCCGCCCGGTGACGTTCTGGTGTTCCTGTCCGGGGAGCGGGAGATCCGCGACACCGCCGAGGCGATCAACGCCCACTTCCGCACGTCGCGGCGTGACGTCGAGGTACTGCCGCTGTACGCCCGGCTGCCCACCGCCGATCAGCACAAGGTGTTCGTCCCCAACTCAAGCCGGCTGACCCGACGGGTGGTGCTGGCCACCAACGTCGCGGAAACCTCGTTGACGGTCCCGGGTATCCGCTACGTCGTCGACCCCGGCACCGCCCGGATCTCCCGCTACAGCCGGCGCACGAAGGTGCAACGGCTACCGATTGAACCGATCTCACAGGCATCGGCGGCACAGCGGGCCGGACGGTCGGGACGCACCTCGCCAGGGGTGTGCATCCGGCTGTATTCCGAACAGGACTTCGCCAGCCGGCCCCGCTTCACCGACCCGGAGATCCTGCGGACCAACCTCGCCGCGGTCATCCTGCAGATGGCCGCGCTGCAACTCGGCGACGTCGCCGAATTCCCCTTCCTCGACCCGCCCGAACGCCGCAGCATCAACGACGGCATCGCGTTGCTCCAGGAACTCGGCGCCTTCGACGACTACGGCGACATCACCGATCTCGGCCGCCGACTCGCTCAGCTTCCCGTCGACCCCCGGCTGGGCCGGATGATCCTGCAGGCCGATACCGAGGGGTGCCTGCGGGAGGTGCTGATCATCGCCGCTGCGCTGTCGATCCCCGATCCCCGCGAGCGCCCCGTCGACCGGGAGGAGGCAGCCCGCGCCAAGCATGCCCGTTTCGCCGACGAGAGCAGCGACTTCATGTCCTACCTCAATCTGTGGCGATATCTGCGCGGCCAGCGGAAGGCGTTGTCCGGCAGCGCGTTCCGGCGGATGTGCCGGGAGGACTTCCTGCACTACCTGCGGATCCGGGAGTGGCAGGACCTGGTCGGTCAGCTGCGCAGCATCGCCGCCGGGATCGGCCTGCGCTCCGGGGAGGAGTCCGACCGCGAGCACGAGGGGGCCGAACCGGCTGATGCCGCGCGTGTCCATGCCGCACTGGTGTCCGGACTGCTGTCCCACGTCGGTCTGCGCGACGGCGAATCCCGCGAATACACCGGCGCTCGTAACGCGAAATTCGTCCTGGCTCCCGGCTCCGTCCTGACCCGGCGTCCACCGCGATGGCTGGTGGTGGCCGATCTGGTCGAGACCAGCCGGCTCTACGGGCGCACCGCGGCACGGATCGAACCCGAGATGGTCGAACGGGTGGCCGGCCATCTCGTCCAGCGCACCTACAGCGAGCCGCACTGGGACGCCCAGCGCGCCGCCGTCATGGCCTTCGAGCGGGTGACGCTGTTCGGCCTGCCGCTGGTGGCCCGCCGTCGGGTCGGGTACGCGGCGGTCGACCCGGTGGCGGCCCGCGAACTGTTCATCCGCCATGCCCTGGTCGAGGGAGACTGGCAGAACCGCCACCACTTCCTCGCCGACAACGCCCGGCTGCGCGAGCACCTGTCGGAGTTGGAGGAACGCGCGCGACGGCGTGACCTGCTGGTTGACGACGACGAGATCTTCGCCTTCTACGACGCCCGCATCCCACCGGATGTGTTGTCCGGCAAGCACTTCGACGGCTGGTGGCGCAAGCAGCGTCCCAAGACCCCAGACCTGCTCACCATGTCCCGCAACGATCTGCTGCGGATCGCCCCAGAAGACTCGCGGGCCGACGGCGGCCTCCCCGACCAATGGCGCGCCGGTGACCTGTCGCTGCCGCTGAGCTACCGCTACGAACCCGGCGCGGCCGACGACGGCGTCACCGTGCATATTCCGGTGGCGGTGCTGGCCCGCCTCGGCGGGCAGGAGTTCAGCTGGCAGGTGCCCGCGCTGCGCGAGGAACTGGTGACCGCACTGATCCGCTCACTGCCGAAGGATCTGCGCCGCAACTTCGTTCCCGCTCCGGACACCGCCCGCGCCGTGCTCGCCGGGATGCCGCCGTCCGACGAGCCGCTGCTGGAGACGCTGCAACGTGAACTGCACCGTGCCAGCGGGGTTCTGGTGCCGATCAGCGCGTTCGCCCTCGACAAGCTGCCGGCGCACCTGCGGGTCACCTTCGCCGTCGAAGGGCCGGATGGCAAGGAGTTGGCCCGCGGCAAAGACCTGGAAACCCTGCAGACCCGCCTGGCCGGACAGACCCGCCGCGCCGTCGTCGACGCCGTCGGAACCCTCGAGCGGACCGGCTTGCGCGGCTGGCCCGAGGACCTCGACGAGATACCGCACAGCCTTGAACGACAGGGAGTGCGGGGCTACCCGGGTCTGGTCGACGCGGGTGCGACGGCGGCGGTGCGGGTCTTCGCCGCTCCCGCCGAACGCGACGCCGCGATGCGGCTCGGACTGCGCCGGCTGCTGCGGCTCGCCTGCCCCTCGCCGGCGAAAGGGCTTGAAAAGCTACTTGATCCGCGCCGAAGGCTGATGCTGGGCAACAACCCCGACGGATCGCTGGCCGCGCTGCTGGAGGACTGCGCCGACGCCGCCGTCGACCTGCTGGTGTCGAAGCCGGTGTGGAATCGAGGTGACTTCGACGCTGCGCGCCAACGGGTTTCGGCCGCACTCGGATCGGCTACCGCCGACATCCTCGTCCGGGTGGAGAAGGTACTTGCGGCGCAGCAGGAGGTTCAGCGGACGATCCCCGGCACCGCGCCGCCCGCCCAAGCCGACGCGCTGGCTGACATCCGCGCCCAACTGAAGACCCTGGTCGGTCCCGGCTTCGTCGCGTCGACCGGTGCCGCGCACCTTGCCGACCTCACCCGCTACCTGACCGCCGTCGCCCGCCGACTCGACCGTCTGCCGCAGGCGCCGGCGGCTGACCGTGAGCGGATGGCGCGGGTGCACGCCGTGCAGGACGCCTACAACGAACTTGTCGGTGCGTTGTCGGGAGCGAGAGCCACCGCCGACGACGTCCGCGACATCGCCCGGTTGATCGAGGAATTCCGGGTCAGCCTGTGGGCGCAGCAACTGGGCACCGCCCGCCCGGTCAGCGAGCAGCGGATCTATAGGGCCATCGACGCCGTGCTGGAGGGATGAGCATGGTCGTTGGCCTGAAAGGCGGGGCATCGGCGGCCGGCATCAGGCCGATCGACCTGGTGCTGGCCGGCGGCGGGGTCAAGGGCATCGGGCTGGTCGGTGCCGTCGTCGCGCTCCTGGAGGCCGGCTATCGCCCGAACCAGGTGGCCGGGACCTCGGCCGGGTCGATCGTCGGATCCATACTGGCCGCCGCCGCGAAGACGAACGGCATTGGCCCCCATGAGATCCGTCGCTCAAGACGCTCGGCGTTGAGACCTTCGGCGACCTCCGCCTCGACGACGACCAACTGCCGCCGGAGCGCCGCTACGGGCTGGTGGTCACCGCCACCGACGTGATCCGCGGACAGTTGGTGCGGCTGCCGTGGGACTACCGCGGCGTCTACGGTCTGGACCCCGACGAGCAGTCCGTCGCCGACGCGGTCCGGGCGTCGATGTCGATACCGTTCCTGTTCCGGCCCGTGACGCTGACCAGTGCGTCGGGACTGAAGTCCACCCTGGTCGATGGCGGACTGCTGTCGAACTACCCGATCGACTCGCTGGATCGCCTGGACGGCAAACCCCCGCGGTGGCCGACGCTGGGCGTCACGGTGCTGCCGAATCTGCCCGAGGGCAACGACAACGTGGTGCCGGGCCTGGCGCCGCTGCGGGTCTTCGGCGGTCCGCATCTACTGGAGGACGTCATCAGCACCGTCCTGGTCGGGCGCGACCAGACCTATCTCAATGAGCCGTGGGTCAGCGCCCGCACCATCCGCGTCGACACCGGGAAGGTTGGGGTGCTCGACTTCGACATCAGCAAGACCGAAGTCGACGCGCTGTACCGCAAGGGTCACGACGCCGCGACGACGTTCCTGAACGGGTGGGACGAAGAGGCCTATCGGCAACGATTCCGCTGAAATTTTCGTGAGCATCGTCCGGCACCGCACAGCATCGGGTACGTTCACTTTCCCAGAGCGTCAATTCGATTGAAAAGTGGGAGGATCTCGAATGAAATCAGCAACCAACCGAGCGACCCGACGCCGAGGAGCGGGCAAGCGTGCGCAAACCGCTGGATTGGTCGGTGCCGTCGCCGCGACTGCAGCCGGCCTGACCGCCGCGATCACCCCGCCGGCCGCGCCGGCCACCATCAGCCGGGATCTCACCCTGGCTGCCGAACAACTCGCCTACCCCATGTACGGAATCGGCCCGATCGGCGGTTTCATCCCCGCTCTGGCCGACGCGTTGAAGATCAACCCACTGACAGTGACATTGCCGGTCGCCACGACCATCAGCTACCTGTTCCAAAATGGGGCGGGCACCACCGCGGGCATCTACGACCTGGTCAACAAGCTTCCCTACACCGTGCCGCCAACGGGAATCCTCGATTCTCCGACGTGCAACAAGCCCGGGACGGAATTCTGCCGGACCGCGTTTATGGTGGCTACCGACATTGGTGCGCTGGGTACGACAGACGCCGTGCGCGCCCTGATCGACGGAGCCGTGGGCACCGCGCTGCCCTTGAATCTCGACCCGCTCAAGCCCGCCGAGGGCGGCACCGGCACCACGAACGTCTCGACGTTCTACGTGAATAACATCCTGCGGCCCAACGGCGGCTTCGACGCCCGGTTCCCGATGCTGGTGGAACCGTTCGGCGTCAGCGCCACCATGCCCGGAGTGGGATCCTTCGGCCCCAACGCAGACGGCTCCAAGGTCTACAACTGGACCAACGACATCACCTGGCCTTACAACCCGGTGGCTGACTTCCCCGTTACACTCAATCCCCTGGCCATCGCCAACGCGGTCATGGCAACCTTGCCGCCGCCCAGCCTGATCAGTCTGCTGCTCGGTGAGGGCGAGCTGACGGAGAAAGCCTTCGCCGCGCTGGACACCGCGTCCGGGACCTTCCAGTCGGAGGCCGAGGACGGAACCCAGATCGGGCGGTTCTATCCTGCCAAAGCCCAGTGCAATACTCCTGACTGCTATCCAACGACCGAAACGCTTAATCTGAATGACCTGAAAAAGGGTATCGTCGCCGGAAAAGTCGACGGCGCAAAGTATTCGGGCTTCTATCTCACCCTCGATGCTTTCAATCCGGTGCTGCCGCTGACCTATCCGCTCTACGTCAATTCGCTGGTCGTCAACTCCGTTCTCAAGCAGCTCAAGAGCCCGTATCTGTTGGGCACTCCAGAGGCTGACATCCTGACTCCGGCGTTGAGGATACTGGTCAACAGCGCCTACGACGATGTCATCACCCCCGACGAGTTGGACACCGAAGCCATCGGCTACGGCGGCGGAGCGAAGCCCGGCGGAACGACGCCGAAGACCTACGCCGAACTGAAATACAGCGCCTACGACCGGACGTTCGCGCAACTCACTCCCGGTGCGCCCACCACCTTCTCGTGGACAGGCAACCCGGGGCTGACCCCTGCTCAGCAGGCAGCTGTCAACGGTGATGCCATGACTGCCTTGACCGATGCAGTCAAGGCACAGTCCGAGAAGCCCTTCTTCGGCATCCTCGTTGCCAACCCCGACGTCGGCACTCCGGTTACTCCACCCGCCGCGGTTACTCCGCCCGCCGCCCCGGCGGCAGCGGTGTCAGCCCCGGACGACATCGCCGACGTTCCCGGCGGCGACTCGGCCAAGGCCGTCGCCGACTCCAGCAGCGGGCCCACCCCGGCCGTCCGCAGCGGCGGCTCCGCCAAGGACTCCGGTGACAACGGCGGCGGGAGCACCCGGGGACACCGGGGCGGCCGCGGCTAGCCGATTTGGTGGGTGCGGGGCCGTCCCGGTCCATTGGGTCGGCCTGACCGTCGGAGGGGACAGCACAGGCGTTGCTCACGGCGTGGCGGACTGAGCCCCGCCCGCTACGAACCGGGCGGTTCGGAGCGCGCGACCAGTTCCTCCAGACACTCGATCCGATGTTTCAGATCGGCGACGATCGCCAGCAGTTCCTGCTGATCAGCAGCGTCCAACTGCCCGGCGAACAGCTCGGACGGCGGCGCCTCCCGCGTCGATTGCGGTTCGGTCCACCGCTCGATGACCGTCATCAGCGCTGCCGAGGTAGCCCAGTGCACGTGGTTGCGATGCGCCTTCATGGTTGCTTTGCCGTAGATCGAGCCGCCCGGATACCGGATCTGATCCTTGACGTAGAACCCGTCGTCGTCGAAGGGTGTGGTGTGGATGAGCTCCACGGTGAGGGTGGCGAAGTTGTCGTAGAGCCATTGGGCGACGTCGCGCATCCGCTTGGCGTTCTTGGCGCCGATGTCGATCGCCGCCGTGCGAGAACCCTTAAACCACAACCCATAATGGTGCGAGACTCTGCCGTGGTCGCCGTCCATGGCGCTGGTGATGTAGATCTTGTCAGCCTTCGGGTTGCGGTCGAGGAGCCTGATCATCCGCTCGCCGAGCGGCCCCGCGACGACGTTGTCCCAACGTTGCACCATGACAGTATCGTGCAACTCGTTCCCCGGGCATTGTCGCTCGGGGGCTGGTTGTTTTGCTCACAACCTTCGCGCCGCCTGCGCCCCCGACCGCAAGGGCGCGGCGCAGTCCATCGACGATGCGATCGCCCAACTGCCCGGCCTCGCCTCCTCCGACGTCGACTACGACTCCGGCTGGCCGAAGGGCAACGAGAGGTGAAGTACCGCGTCGTCGACAGGATGAACCAGGTGCCGTTGACCTCGGCGGCGACGATCAGCCTCGATCACGGGACCAGCTGCCTTTCTCGACCTGCTTCTTCAACCCGTTGAGCGCCTGATCGACGATGGTCGCGGCGGCCTTCTTCTTCATGAAGCCCATCATCGGGATCTTGGGGTCGATCTCCAATTCGTAGGTGACTTTCGTCCCGTCACCGTCCGGGGTCAGCAGGTAGGTGCCGTCCAGCTTCTTCATCATGGCGGACTTGGGCTTGCCGGACTCGTCGGAGTTCAGCGTCCAGCTGACCGACTCATTGCCCTTCCAGACGTAGGAGATCTCGTAGGTGTCCTTGCCGACGGGGGTGTTGATGCTGAACGACGCGTCCTTGGCGGCACCGTCGTCGTGGGTGCTGACGATCTCGACGGCGGTGAAGCCGTCGCCCCAGTTGGGGTAGTCCGTCAGGTCGGCGATCACGGCCATCACCTCTTCGGGTGAGGCATTGATCTTCACCGAGTCCGAAACCTTGTCTGCCATGGTCCTCCAATCGTGTGTGAGCGAGACGGTAGCGGGTCGCGTACCGCCCGGGGTCGCGTTTAGGGCTGCCCGGTCGCCACCTTGACCGCGCCGCTGTGCGCGATGGCGGTGTCGAGTACCAGATCGGCAACCCGGCCACGGTGCTGTTCGGCGCTGCCCAGCAGGACGGCGTCGGTGGCGGCGCGTTTGAAGTACAGCTGCGCCCGGTGCTCCCAGGTGAACCCGATGCCGCCGTGCACCTGAATGGTGTCGGCGGCAATGCGTTGCAGCGCAGCCGAACTGAGTGCCTGGGCGATGCTGACCGCCAGTGCCGGGTCGTCCGTGCCGTCGGAAAGCGCCCAGACCGCGTGGTAGGCCGCGGACCGGGCATGCTCTAAGCCTGAATCCGTGGACGATCGGTCTGCTGACGGTCGGCGTGGGAACAGCGAAAATGCCTTCTCAACTGGGACTATTGAGGTTGTTGAGGTCTCATTTGTCCACAGGCCTGGAAGGCATTCTCAGTGCAATCATCGCA
>CAIRCP010000238.1 GCA_903877095.1 uncultured Actinomycetes bacterium
GGGAATGGTCGATGACTTCCTTGACCGCCATCTCCCGAAATTCGGGCGTAAACTTCGTATTCTTCCGAACCACAACAACTCCGTTCAGTAAACCCAAATTTTAGTTTGGGCCCACTGTCCGCGAAACTTCAGGCACCTCAACACCGCCGCCGCCGGCAACACACCCGACACCACCCCCGAAGACACCCCACCCGACGACACCACCCCCGAAGACACCACCGGCACCGAACCCACCACAGACCCCGACGGCGCCGAACCCACCGAAGAATCAACCCCAGCGCTCACCCCACCCGACGACCCACCACTGCCCCGACCACCCCGCTGCGTGGGCTGCCCACCCGCCACCGACGCATCAACCACACCCGCCGAACCGCCACGCGAACCACCCAGCGCGGGAACCGGATCCGGCACCGGGGCAGGCTCGAACACCGTCACCGTCACCGGCGCCGACTCGGGCACCTCGACGGTTTCGGGCGCCTCCACAGTCTCCGGCGCGGGCGCCACACCACTCCCCGACACCACCGGCGCCTCGGGCAGCACCGGGACCTCGACCTCAAACTGCTCCGGCGGTGCCACCGGCGCATCGCTGCCCGCCCGCACACCACCCCGCGTCCCCACCTGCGTCGACGGCGAATCCGACGACCCCGCATCCGAGGACCCCGACGACCCCCCCGAACCCCGCGTATCAGCAAACGCCACCGGCATCGCCACGAACGCAGCACCCACACCAAACGTCAACGCCAAAGCACCCACGCGCCCCACATACCGGGCATAAGAAGACACCTCAGGCAAAACCACAGCCCGCTCCACCGAAATCCGGCGGTGCCGCCGAACCCCACCCACCTCCGACGACGACGAATTCTGGTGACCAGAAATGGGGGAAGCGGGCATGGCGGTTTCCTCTCGAGTTTCTCCCGATAACGACCTGTCAACTCCCCGTAACCAACCCCGGACACACCCAGCGGTCCAACCGCGAACGGCATCCCGAGCATGTCCCAAGTCGCCCGCAGAATTTCGTTGACGATCCGCGGTGGACTGTAGTCCTCAATCCACAGATGCGCCGGGTTGGCAAATCCGGCTATCACCTGGTCGGGCCTTGCCGGCCGTTGGTCAGGTGGTCGTCATTGTTGGTGGGATGAGTCCAATTATGATGCGCCACAGCGCAATCCAGGATCAGTACCAGTGGGTGAGCAGGTGCGTCACGCTGGCTGACACCAGGGCAGCGAGGCGCCTGGACACGATCACAGCGTTCGCTTCGAATCGTCCCTTAGAGGTGACGACGACCGCACGATCGCCGGAGGTGTCGACGCTCTCGACAACGTGGCCGAGGCGAACGTCGAGTCCGTTCGCCACCACCGCCACGACCTTGTCGTAGCCTCCGGGCAGGAGCCGTGAAACAGATATACGAGTGTTTCGTCACCGTGACGGCAGCGCCGCCGGGCGTGGGCGCGCCGATCCAGGGGCCGCCACTCCCCCACCACCGGCACCCCGGCAACCCATCGGCGGGTTAGCTGGTTTACCGCGGTAAACCAGAGCCGCCGAACCTCAGCTCGCCGCCCGGGTCCTGCGCCGGCGCACCTTCAGCATCTCCTCGATGAGATCCGACGCGAAGTCCTGCGAGGTGAGCAGCACGTCGTCCCGCTTGGCCTCCAGCCAGGCATCCCGCAGGTCCTGCGCCGTCGTGGGCCGCAACCGCAGAGTGCGCGGCGCCGCCGGGCCCGCCGCCGGGAGTTCGGCCGGGGCGACTTCCCGCTGCTGCGGCCGGTCCGCTGCGGCAAGCTCCGGGCCCGACGCCGGCGACGGTGCGGGCGTGGACAGGTCCGGCGCCGCATCCGCGGCGGGCTGGTCCACGCCCGCCGACCGAGCCGGCCGTGTGGCCGACGGGGCCGGACGTGTGGTCGATCCGGCAGTCGAGAGCATTCCGAGGATCGCGTCGTTGACGTCCTTCTTAGGCATGGTGTTTTCCCTTCCGCTGTCGTCCCTCGTTGATGAGCGTCATCACCTCGACGGTGAAGTTCGCGTAGGCCCGCGCTAGGTCGGGGTCGGCCTCGGGATCCCCGATCACATGCAGGCCGGAGATCATGCGTTCGGCCGCGGTGCGCTTCGGGATCGTCGTCGTGAACAGCGGGACGCCGTCCGAGCGCAGGCCGGCCAGCACCTCGCGGCTCGCCCGGGTCTGCGGTTCATACTTGGTCAGCAGCACCCCCAGGACCTCCGCGGTCAGCACCTGGTGGCGGCGCAACGCCTCCGACCATTCGAAGAACATGTTGACCCCACGCCTCCCCCACTTCGTCGCGTCGGTCGGCACCACCAGCCAGTCCGCCGCGTTGAGTGCGGTGATGACCACCTGCCCCAGGTTCGGCGGCAGATCGAGCACGATCGCGTCGTAGTCGGAAAACACCGGCTCCAGCGCCATCGCGATCTGGTACTCCCGGCGGTGCATCGTCACCAACTCCTGGTCGAGCTTGGCGACCGCCAACGTCGACGGGATCAGGTCCAGACTGTCGATCCGGGTCTGCCGGATCACCTTGACCAACGGGACCTCACCCTGGATCAGGTCATAGAGGTCGAACTCGACATCGTCGTTCGGGTCGAACATCGTGGTCGAGTTGCCCTGCGGATCGCAGTCCACCAGCAGCGTGCGCCAGCCCCCACGGGCCAGCCCGGTCGCGAGGCTCACCGCAGTGAAGGACTTCCCCACCCCACCCTTGTGATTCGCCACAGCAATGACAGCAGCTTTCACTTTCACCCCTCCATTAACACCAGTAACAGTCATTGAATCAGCGCCCGCGTCGTGATCCGGTTAACCGGTCACGGTGTGTCGGCGTGATGTGGCCACCCGGTGACCCCGCGATCGGGCCACACCGTCACCGGGCCACACGTTCAACCCGCGATGCCGTGACGTGGTGACCTGGTGGCTCGGTGACCTGGTGGCTCGGTGGCCTGGTGACGGTGCGATGGGGCGACTGTGTGATCGAGTGATCTGGTGTTGCGGTCATCGGGCGATGCGGTGACCGCGCCACGCCGTGATCAAGTGACCCGATGCCGCCGTCACGGTGCAACGCGATGACCGCGTGATGGAGTCACGGCGCAACGTGATCACGTGGTGATGTCGTGACGCCGCAATCCCGTTGCAGGGTGATGCCGCGATGGAAACACTCGGCGATACGGTGACCCGGCCACGCAGTGACCGTGCGATGCGGCGATGCCGCGATTTCGCCACCGGGTCGCGATGTGACAGCGACACCAGGCGACGCGGCGACACCGTGACCAGGTGACCAGGTGATGCAGTGACGCAGTGATCCCGTCATACCTGGCGACTGGCACGGTCGTGTCGTGTCGTGGCCGCTGCGCAGCCAAGCGGCGGACCTAACCCCTCAGGCCCTCGGCACGCACCCCGGCGAAGTGGGTCTGGATCGCCGCACCCAGGGCGGCGATGGGGGCGATCGCCGCCGCCGTCGAAGCGGCCAGCGCAGCCCGGTCCCCGGCGGTGTCGGTGAAGCTGAGGGTGGCGGGCAATTGAGCGTGGTGTGCCAGCAGTCCCAGAGCCAGCGTGCGGGGCCGCGCGGGGCGGCCGGCGATGATGCTGTCCAGCCCGTAGCGGGCCTCGGTGACCAACTCGGCACGGATGGTCTCGTCAGCAGGCTCCAGGGCCCGGGTGGGAATGACCCCCATCCACCGGCGTTGGTCGCCGCGCAGCCACCCCGCACCATGCAGGTCATCGCGCACCAGCGTCGCAAGGGAGCTCGGGAACCGCAGGACCACCTGGTCCCACCGGGGCGAGTGGTCGCCGGGAATCCGATCGAACACCGTGCGCAGGATCGCATCGTCGGGCCGCGTCGTGCTGCGCTTGGCCCTGCCGGACCGGTCGATGAGGTGGCCGTCGAGATACAGCTCGGCCAGCGCCGCCGCTCGCAGGCCGTACTCCAGCAAGGCCGGGCTACTGCCGCCGAATCGCCGTCTCGCACTGTCGTAGGCCACCAGATACAGCCGGCCGGGCGACGCCGCCGGACCCGCCATCGTGCTCACGCTCCACCCCCAACCGTCAAGCGATTCACTGCGGCCGACAACGCAGGTCGAAGGCGTGCCAGTCGCGTGCCCGTCCCGGTGACTTCGACGATTGAAGTGTGGCTGCCGCAAGGAGCTACGGCCAACCGGCAGTCTCGGGCATCTCGCGCCACCGGAGCGGTCAGCAAATCCTCGCATTCCGGATGATGCGATGGGGTAGCGGCGAACGAACATGTCGCCATGCCGAAAGCGTCGATTTCCGGTTTACCGCGGTAAACCAGCTAACTGTCCCGGCCGGCGGCAGTGGTATCGCGGTGACGGGTGGCAGTGGAGCCCTGTGCGTGTCGCGCCGAGCGGAACCCGGCCGCGCGGTTACCATCAGCCAGACCAAACCGAAGTACCCCACAGGAGTGGGGGAAGCATACGGGAAGGCCTTGAAATGGCTGTGCACGTCGTTCTCAACCAAAAGGGCGGTGTGGGCAAGTCCACCATCGCCGTCAACCTCGCCGCGGTCACCGCCGACGTTCTCAATCGCGACGGCGACCCCGAAGCCAGCTCGCCGGTCGCGGCGATCTCCGTCGACCCGCAGGGATCTGCGGTGTGGTGGGCGTCGCGCATCGACGCGCTGCCGTTCCACATCGTCCAAGCCCACGACGACATCGAGAACCTGAAGCGGATCAAAGACCTGCCCGGCATCCAGCAGGTGTACGTCGACACCCCTGGATGGATCGACCTGACCGCCGGCGACAACGGCGCCGACCCGCTCGGGCGCGGCCCGGCCGCCGATGCGCTTCGTGCGGTGCTCGACGTCGCCGACAAAGTGATCGTGCCCATCGAGACCGAACCGCTCAGCTTCGACCCGACCGCGCGCACGATCACCAGGGTGATCCAGCCGAGGGGACTGCCCTACAAGGTGGTGATCAACAACTGGGATCCCCGCGACGGCACCCACGACCTCAACGAGACCAAAGAGTTCGTGAGAGCCAACGGCTGGCCACTGGCCAACACGGTGATCCGGCACTACAAGCTGCACGCCCGGGCCAGCGCGGACGGCCAGGTCGTCACCGAGTATCCGATGAACCGGGTGGCCCTTCAGGCCCGGGAGGACTTCTACCGACTGGCCCTGGAACTCAACGCCGGGGGAGCGGGTTAACCGATGGCTCGGGGTAGACGCACCAGTCTGGCTTCACTCACCGGAGCGGTGGGGGAGCATTCACCGGTCGATCAGCATGGGGACGCCACCGCGGGCCCGCCGCGCACCGCACCGCTGAGTGACCTGACCGCCAACCCGCGCAATCCGCGGGAGGACCTCGGCGACCTCAGCACGCTGTCGTCGATCGCCGACATCCAGTTGCAGCCGGTCACGGTGGTCACCCGCGCCGCCTACCTGGCGCTGTTCCCCGACGACGAGATCGAGACCCGGTTCGTCGTCATCAACGGCTGCCGCCGGCTGGCCGCCGCCCGCGAGTACGGCCGCACCGACCTGGACATCTCCGTCAACGACGCGGTCGCCCGCGATCGCGTCACGTTGATCTCCGCGGCCATCGCCGAGAACGTCGACCGGCAGGACTTCGACGTCATCGAGGAAGCAAGAGCCGTGCAGGCGCTCGTGTACGAATGCGGCCGCGCCGACCAGGCCGCAGCGCAACTGCACAAGACCAAAGGCTGGGTCTCCCAACGTCTGTCGCTGCTGCAGCTCGCCCCGGAGTTACAGACCGCCCTGCGCCGCGGTGAGCTCGCGATCCGGGAGGCTCGGACCCTGGCCCGTGTCCCACTCGAACAGCAGGTACACCGCTGGCGAGCCGCGCAGGAGCGCGACCAGGACAAGGAGCGCGACGGCAAACCCGCGCCGCCCCGGCCGTCGCCGTCCCGCACCATCGCCACGGCAGTGACCAAGTTCGACACCGAACCCCAACTGTTGGTGGCCGCCCTGCGGGACCAGCTGGGGGAGTCCGGCGTCGCGACGCTGCTGGCTTTACTGGGCCGCGGGAAGCCAAGCGGTGGGAAGCCGGCGACGAAGTAGCGCCGCACACGTCGAACGTCATGCAAGGAATGGGGGGAGCAGGGCCCATGGCCAAGACCAGGGACTCGTGCGGGTGGTCAAAAGGGTCGCGTGGCGATTTGTCACTGTGACGATGCATAGGAATCGATGAAGCCCGAGGCTGGGCGGCCCGATCCGGCACTGCTGGTCGGTGTCAGTCCGGCATAGTCGATGGCGATGCCGACTCGCTTGGCCCGGTGGGTGAGCGCAGCGGCGGGCAATGCCGCTCAGATGAAAGGGTAGCGCGGTGGGTGATCGTCATGACGTTGTCGTCATCGGCGCCGGGGTAGCAGGGTTGACGGCCGGTGCACTTCTGGCCCGCGCCGGCAAGAGCGTCGTGGTGATCGAGGGGGCGGACCGGCCCGGCGGGTACGCGCGCGCGATCTGCCGTGACGGCTACACCTTCGATCGGGCCGACAATCTCACCACCAGCTGTCAGCCGGATGGTCCGTTCGGACAGGGGGCCATCGACGCGGTTCTGCGCCACCTCGGGGTGCGTGACCTCTGCCGGTTCATCCCGGTCAACGAGCCGTTCTACGTGGCCGATTACCCAGACCTGCGCGTGGAGGTGCCCTGCGGGCGCGAGCCGTTCATCGAAGCGCATGTTCGGCACTTCCCGCACGAGGCAGCGGGGTTGCGCCGGCTCGTCGAGCTTTCCGCACAGATCAGGGATGAACTCAGCTCATTCCCGATGCTTCCGCGGACGGTGGAGCTGGCCGAGATGCCGTTGCGTTGGCCGCTGTTGTTCCGTTACCGCAACGCCACCATGGCAGATCTCATGGACCGGGAACTGAGCGACCCGCGGCTCAAGGCGGTCTATGCCACGCTGTGGTCGTGGATCGGACTGCCACCGTCGCAGGCGTCGTTCCTGATGTGGGCGGTGATGATGGCGGATTTCGTCGAAGACGGCGCCTACTACCCGGTGGGCAGCTTCGACAGCCTCGTCGGGGCCCTGGCCCGCGGGCTCACCGACGCCGGCGGTGACCTGCTCCTGGGTGCCCGCGTCGCCCGGATCGTCACTGACGGAGGTGCGGTGCGGGGTGTCGAACTGGACGACGGTCAGCGGTTCGCGGCTGCCAGCGTTGTCTCAACTGCGGACGCGCGCAGCACCTTTGAGCAGTTGCTGCCCGCCGAGCAGCTCCCTACCCGATTCATGCGGCGGCTGCGCGCCATGGAGGTGACGATGTCCAGCGCCGCCCTGTACGTGGGCACCGACCTTGACCCGCGGTCACTCGGCGCCCGGCACGAGAACATCGTCATCGGCAACTGGGACCACGAGCGGACCTACTCGCTGAGCCTGGATGGCCGGACCCCGGGGGCCATCGTGGTCATCCCCTCGCTGACCGATCCCTCGCTGGCGCCGCCCGGCCACCACGCGGTCATGGTGCAAAGCGGCGCCGCTCGCGAGTCCGACGAACTCCCGCGCGACGACGCCGCAGTCGCCGACAGGATGCTGTCGTATGCCGAGCGGATCCTGCCCGGTTTGCGCAACCATCTCACCTTCGTCGAAACCTCTGACGACCACCGCGGGCACCCCGTCGTGCACCGCATGGGGCCGATCTACGGATTCGCGCTGACGCCAGCGCAATCCGGGCCGCGGCGTCTTGCCCCGACGACGCCGATCGACGGCCTGCTACTGGCCGGCCAATGGACCCAGCCCGCCCCCGGAACGTGGAATGTGGTCAAGTCCGGAATCCAGGCGGCCCGACTTGTTCTGGGCGCGCCGACCGATGTGCCGCCCCTGCCGATTGGGTTGGGCGGCTCGGCGTGATGAGTGACTCGAGGCTCCGGTCGGGCCTTCGGCTTGGAGGGCGGGATCGGTGAGTTGGTGGGGGCGGCGCCGGCTGTGGGGTGACGGCGCCAACGGGATTAGCGGCGGAAATGGTGCCGATGGTGGCCTTCTCTTCGGTAGTGGAGGTAGGGGTGGTGATGGCCGTCCCGGCCAGGCGGGCGGGCGCGGCGGGAATGCGGGGTTGCTGTTCGGCGCCGGCGGTGACGGCGGTCGCGGTGGCGCGGGGGGTGCTGCTGGTGGTAACGGCGGCAGAGGGCCGTTTCTCTTCGGTCGGGGCGGTGACGGCGGCACCGGTGGGATCGGGGCGATAGGGGCCGACGGGGTGAACCCGATTCCCTTCTTCCCGACGGTCACCGCCAAGGCGGGCGAGGCAGGCGAACGCGATTGGGTGGAGCAGTGTTACTCCGACCGCCAGAACGTGACTGGCGGCAATGGCGGCAGCGGCCCGGACAGTGAATTTCAGGACCAGGCGGGCGGCGCGGGGGGCGACGGGGGCGAGGCATACCTGGTTCCTGGGGAGGGTTTTCCGCCACCCACGGGTGATGTGCGCGGCGGCGACGGCGGCGCGGGTGGGTCCGGGGGCGCCACCGGCGGGATCGGCGGACGCGGCGGTGACGCGACTACGGGAAGTTTGCCGTGGGATAGAGGCGGCCGCTTACCGGCTCTGGGGACTGCGGCCGGCGGGGCAGGAGGTCATGGTGGACCCGGAGCCGTCGCCGGTGGCCAAGGCGGACACGGTGGAAATGGTGGAACGGCGAACTCCTACCAGTATGCAATCGGCGGCCGGGGTGGCGACGGCGGTCCGGGTGGAGTCGGAGGACGTGGCGGCGATGGGGGCGATGGAGGGTCCGCGAATCTGTTCCAGTGGGTATCCGAGAACCCGACTCGACATGCGACCGGCGGCGATGGCGGGAACGGCGGTCCGGGCGGTAGGGGTGCGGCCGGCCACAAGGGCGGTGCCGGTGGTCCCGGTGGTGCCGGCGGTAATGCCGGGCTGTTTGGCCGCGGAGGTCACGGCGGGACTGGCGGGACCGGTGGCAACGGCGGATCCGGTGCTGCAGGCGGTCGGGGCGGCGATTTCGGATGGCGGGGCAGTCCCGATCTCGAGTTGGAAAGTTCCTCTTCGGAAGAGACCGACGGAGCGCTAGGCAACGCGGGGTCCGGTGGCCCCGGTGGACTGGGCGGTTCGGGCGGCCTGGGGGGCACTGGCGGCCCCGGCGGCCGCGCCACCTTCGGCCGGCCGGGAAACCCCGGCAACCCCGGAATTCAAGGGCATTCCGGAGCCAGGGGAGCCCCGGGGCAGCCAGGTCGTGGGCCGGGCGGTAGTTGGTGATGACGAGGAATTTCGTGCGTGCTTCACGCGCGCCGTTCGACGAGCACGGCAGGAGCCGATCTGTCCTACCGCGGACCGCGGGACCTGATCCCACCTGGCCCGAGTAACCGGCAACCTCCGCGTAAACAACCACACCCACAGCGCCAGTTCGCCCTGCACTTCGCACCCCTAAGGCGCGCACCGGTACCCGGTAGTACGCACCGGTACCCGGTAGTACGGGGCGTAATCGGTTGTCTGACACCGACGACCTCGTCGCCGTCGACACGCACCGCGACACCGCTGACGGTCGACCCGTTGCGGTGCTGCACTCCGGTGAGCAGCGCCGCGACGTCGCCGACCGCCACCGGGTGGGCGCCGTACACCCGAGCATGGAACTGCGCATCCCACTCGCCGACCCATGCGGCGCCGGCCGGTGGGGGAGGGTTGCTGTCGCCGGGCAGCTTCATATCCTCCGCCGTCCGGGAGCTCCGTACAGCCTGTCGTACAACGGGTTTCGTGCCGCTGCGGCGCGGGTCTCTTGGCCGGCTCCGTCGATGTAGCGCTGAGAGGTGGCCAGGGAGGCATGGCCGAGCAGGTTCTTCAGCTCGTAGACGTTGACGTCGGCGTTGGCCAGGTCGGTGGCGAACGTGTGGCGCAGACCGTGGACCAGCGCCCCGCGCTGGCGCTCAGCATCGATACCGGCGCGGCGGAAGGCCCGCAACACCCGGTACTGCAGGGTCCGTCGGGTGATCCGGGAGCCGTCGGCCGCATCGACGAACAGCGGCGCGGCGGCCGGCCAGCCCGCGAGTCCGCCGGCGCGGGAGTGGCCCCGTGGTGCACCGAAGCGCAGTGCTCGGCTGGCCAGGTAGTCCTCGAGGACGGCCAGCAGCGGCGGTTCGATCGGGACGCGGCGGTCCTTGCCGCCTTTTCCGCGGACGTGCAGCACCGCGCCGGACTCGACGGTGCGGATGTCGCCGATGTTGAGGCCGACCAGTTCGGCCAGCCGCAGTCCGGTGAGCAGGGCGGTCAGGATCATCGCGCGGTCGCGGATGGCCCAGGCGTCGCGGCGCCCGTCCTGGCCGGCGTCGGCGTCCAGAACGGCCAGCAGGGCGTCGATGGTATTGGGCGGCAACGCTTTTGCCAGTGTCTTGTCGGTCTTGGGTCGGGCGACGGTTGCCATCGGGTTGGCCGGGATCAACTCCGAGCTGTAGAGGAATTCACACAGGGTGTTCCAGGTCGACCAGGCCCGCCGGATCGAGGCGGCGGCGTGGGTGGCGGCGAATACCGAGAACGCGGTACGCAGCGCGTCGCGATTGAGCTCGTCAAGGGCCAGTCCCGACACGTCCGGCCCGCCGGTGATGATCGCGGCGATGGTGTCGAAGTCGCGGCAGTAGGCGGCCAGGGTGTGCGGGGAGGGCTTGCGGGTGCCGCGGTCGGCGAGGAACTCGGCGAACCACGCCGGCCGCGAGGTTGGGGCCACCGCATCAGTATTCAGGCATATTTGACAGTCATGCACCAAACGGTACGGAGTGTGCAACGGGCGGCGGGACTCTCCTCGGAGACTCTGAGGGCGTTCCCTCAGTGCACTACTCCCATGAGGGCGTTGATCTTCTTCGCCGCCATCACCATGGCCAGCCCGAAGGCAACGGCCATGCCACCGCAGATCACGAATGAGCCGACTGGGTAGTCATCTGTCCAACCGGCGATCAGTCCGCCGACCGAGGTGCCCACGCTGGATGTGAGAAACCACAACGCCATGAACGTGCCGACCGCACCCGCCGGGGCCAGTTTGGTGGTCGCCGACAGACCGGTCGGCGACAACAGCAGCTCAGCCCAGGTTTGCAACAGATAGACGATCACTAGCCACCACACCGTGGCCTGCACCCCGGAGTTCACGAACTCGCGCATCGGCAGGATCAGCAGCAGGAAGGAGAACCCGACGACCAGCAGCGCTATCGCGAACTTGATCGACGTGCGGGGGGCGCGGTCCCCCAGACGCAACAAGAAAACCGAGAACACTGGCGCGAAGATCACCACGTACAGCGGATTCAGCGACTGCAGCCAGGAAACGGGCAGCGAGAAATTCGACGTCACCGCCATGTTGGTCACCTCGTCTGCGAAGACGGTGAGCGTTGAGCCAGCCTGCTCGAAAATCATCCAGAACAGCGAGGCGGCGATGAAGATCCAGATGAACGCCCGCGCCCGCGACCGCGCGGTGGTGTCGCCGCGGGTGCTGGACAAGATCTGGCGGAAGTACCAGATCGGGACCAAGAGGATCAGGATCGTCATCGCCGTCGTGATGGCTCCGATGGTGCTCTGGCCGAACATCTTCAGCGTGAAATAGAACACCACGCCGAGGAGCAGGGCGCCTGCCAGAAGGGCCAGCGCGCGACGCTTCTCGGCCTCGGTCGCGGGGTGCTCGACGTGCTCCCCGACCCCGTTGAGATGCTTGCGCCCGAGCACATACTGGATCAGGCCGAGGGTCATCCCGACACCCGCTGCGCCAAAGCCCCAGTGCCAGTTGAACCTTTCCCCCAATGTGCCGCAGACCAGCGGCGCCAGCAGCGAGCCCAAATTGATCCCCATGTAGAACAGCGTGAAGCCGGCATCGCGGCGGGTGTCCTCGGTCGCGTAGAGCATGCCGACCATGGCGGAGATGTTCGGCTTGAGTAATCCGGTACCCAACGCGATCGCCAGCAGTCCCAGCCAGAAGGTGGCCTCTGTGGGTACGGCCATCAGGTAGTGGCCGCAGGCGATCACGATTCCCCCGTAAAGCACGGTGCGGCGAGCCCCGAGTAGGCGGTCTGCGATCCAGCCACCAGCGACGGGCGTCAAGTACACCAAGCCGACGTACGAGCCGTACACGGCTTTGGCAACACCGGTGTCCATGTGCAGGCCCGGGTTGGCCCCAGTCAACGCGGCCGTCATGTAGAGCACCAGCAGGGCACGCATTCCGTAGTAGGAGAAGCGCTCCCACATCTCGGTGAAGAACAGCGTCGACAGCCCCCGCGGGTGACCGAGGAAGGTCTTGCCCTCGAATACCGATGTCGTGCCGTCCATGGCAATGCACGATAGGCTCCCCGCGCTGAATCCGCAGATCGAATAGGCTAATCGGGCGGGGACGTGCAATCAGATGAAGCTGCTGGGTCTGACGCTTCTTGCGGCGGCGCTGCGCTCAAGCGGGTCGCCCACGCACTCAGCCACGGCCAGTCGATCAGCATCCTGAACCGCGACCAGGAAATCTCCACCCAGCAGGCCGCCGAGATCCTCGGCCTGAGCCGCCGTGACCGTGGGCAACTCGAAGTCGTATTGCTGGCAAAACGACTGCACGACAGCGTGTTTTAGCGTGGCTTTTTGACGGAGCGCGCTCGCAGCCGCGGTTCGGGAAACCACAGTTCCCTGTGCCGAATCAGATCTCACGCGAAAACCGGCCCGACACGATCGGGTCCTCCCGCGTCGTGGTCTCTGGACGCCTTACGTTCGCCCCCGCTGGGGAAATGCCCCCACGGGGACAAAAAATCCACGTTGTCGCGAAAGTCGGCTTGAATCGCCCTGGGAAATGTGGAGGCTCCTGACCTTGGAAACGAGGATGGAGTCATGCCGAAGGAAAAATCGCCGGGTAAGCCGACGACGCGTCGCTACAGCGCTGAGGAGAAGGCTGCCGCGGTGCGGATGGTCCGGA
>CAIRCP010000239.1 GCA_903877095.1 uncultured Actinomycetes bacterium
CAACAGCCGACACGGCCCGACCAAGGAATAACAGGAAAAGCTGGGCAGACCAGCAGCTACCCGCTGCCCACCACCAAAATCGTGGCAAAAATCAGACTCGACACACCTCACCAGGGTCCGTCCACGGATCGAGGCTAAGGGCGCGCCTTCTCCGCTGTCGGTTCACCGAATCACTACTGTGAGCGGGTGGCTGAGACCGCGCCCCTGCGCGTTCAACTGATCGCCCGGACGGAGTTCCTGGCGCCCCCCGACGTGCCGTGGGACACCGACGCTGAGGGCGCTGAGGCCCTCGTCGAGTTCGCCGGGCGGGCCTGCTATCAGACCTGGTCAAAACCCAACCCGCGGACCGCCACCAACGCCGCCTACATCAAGCACATCATCGACGTCGGCCACTTCGCGGTGCTCGAACACGCGAGCGTCAGCTTCTACATCACCGGTATCTCCCGCTCCTGCACCCACGAACTCGTCCGGCATCGGCACTTCTCCTACTCCCAGCTCTCCCAGCGCTACGTCCCCGAAGAGGACGCCCAGGTGGTCATCCCGCCGGGTCTGGAAGACGACCCCGAACTGCAGCAGATCGTGCTGGCCGCCGCCGACGCCAGCCGGGCCGCCTACCTCGAATTGCTCGCCAAGCTGGAGGCCAAGTTCGCTGACCAGCCCAATGCGGTGCTGCGCCGCAAGCAGGCCCGGCAGGCAGCACGGGCGGTGCTGCCCAACGACACCGAGAGCCGGATCGTCGTGACCGGCAATTACCGGGCCTGGCGGCATTTCATCGCGATGCGGGCCAGCGAGCACGCCGACGTCGAGATCCGGCGGCTGGCCATCGTGTGCCTGCGACAGCTCAAAGCCGCGGCCCCGGCGGTGTTCGCCGACTTCGAGATCACCGTGCTGGCCGACGGCACCGAAGTGGCCACCAGCCCGCTCGCGACGGACGTCTGAACTCCGGCAGGTAACCTAGAGCCCCGTGAGTACCACCGGATTCGACGCCTCCGCCCGACTGGGCACGGTATTGACCGCGATGGTTACGCCGTTTACTCCCGACGCCCGGCTCGACACCGACACCGCCGCACGACTGGCCGTCCGTCTGGTGGACTCCGGCTGCGACGGACTGGTGGTCTCCGGCACCACCGGCGAATCGCCCACCACCACCGATGCCGAAAAAGTGGCCCTGCTGCGCGCCGTCCTTGAGGCCGTCGGGGACCGGGCCCGCATCATCGCCGGCGTCGGCACCTACGACACCGCGCACAGCGTGCATCTGGCCACAGCGGCCGCCACCGAGGGAGCCCACGGCCTGCTCGTGGTCACCCCCTACTATTCGCGTCCACCGCAGTCTGGCATCATCGCGCACTTCACCACCGTGGCCGACGCCACCGACCTGCCGGTGATGCTTTACGACATCCCGCCGCGTTCGATGGTCCCGATCGAGTGGGACACGATGCGCACCGTGGCACAGCATCCCAACATCGTCGCCGTGAAGGACGCCAAGGCCGACCTCGCCGGAGCCGCGCAGATCATGGCCGAGACCGGGTTGGCCTACTACTCGGGTGACGACGCCCTGAATCTGCCCTGGCTGGCGATGGGCGCGGTCGGAGTGGTCAGCGTGTGGGGTCACGTGGCGGCGGGTCAACTGCGAGACATGCTGACCGCCTTCAACTCCGGTGACCTGGCGACCGCCCGCAAGATCGGCGTCAGTCTCGCTCCGCTCAACGACGCCCAGTCCAGGCTCGGCGGGGTCACCATGGCCAAAGCCGGACTGCACCTGCAGGGCTTCGAGGTCGGCATTCCGCGTCTTCCGCAGATGCCGGCCACACCCGAACAGCTTGACCAACTGGCCGACGACATGCGATCTGCGGCAGTCCTTGGGGTCAGCTCCCCGGCCGGGCGGCTCCAGCGGTGATTCCCGCCGTCCTCTCGCCCCCCGCTCCGCTGGCACCGGGTGCGCTGCGGGTGACCGCTCTCGGCGGTATCGGCGAAATCGGCCGCAACATGACGGTTTTCGAGCATCTCGGCCGGCTGCTCATCGTCGACTGCGGGGTGCTCTTCCCCGGCCACGACGAACCCGGCGTCGACCTCATCCTGCCCGACCTGCGCCACATCGAGGACCGCCTCGACGACGTCGAGGCGCTGGTGCTCACCCACGCGCACGAAGACCACATCGGGGCCATCCCGTTCCTGCTTAAGCAGCGCGGCGACATCCCGATCGTCGGATCGAGGTTCACCCTGGCGCTGGTGTCCGCCAAGTGCCGCGAGCACCGGATCAATCCCCGATTCGTGGAAGTGGCTGAGGGCCAACGCAGTACGCACGGGGTATTCGAATGCCAGTACTTCGCGGTCAACCACTCCATCCCCGACGCGCTGGCCATCGCGATCCACACCGGAGCGGGCACCGTCCTGCACACCGGTGACATCAAACTCGACCAGTTGCCGCCCGACGGGCGTCCGACCGACCTGCCCGGGATGTCGCGCCTCGGGGATGCCGGGGTGGATTTATTCCTCTGCGACTCAACCAATTCCGAGATTCCGGGCGTGGGTCCGTCGGAGAGCGAAGTGGGGCCCACGCTGCACCGGCTGATCCGCGGGGCCGACGGTAAACGGGTGATCGTGGCGTGCTTCGCCTCCAACGTCGACCGGGTCCAGCAGATCATCGACGCCGCCGTTGCGCAGGGACGGCGGGTTTCCTTCGTCGGCCGGTCCATGGTCCGCAATATGGCCATCGCGCGGGACCTGGGCTTCCTCAAGGTCGACGACACCGACGTCGTCGACATTGCGTCCGCCGAGATGATGGCCCCGGACAGTCTGGTGCTCATCACCACCGGAACGCAGGGCGAGCCGTTGTCGGCCCTGTCACGGATGTCGCGCGGTGAGCACCGCAGTATTTCGATCACCGCCGACGACCTGATCATCCTGTCGTCGTCGCTGATCCCGGGCAACGAGGAGGCGGTGTACGGCGTCATCGACGCGCTGGCCAAGATCGGCGCCCGGGTCGTCACCAATCAGCAAGCCCGCGTGCATGTTTCGGGTCACGCCTACGCTGGCGAACTGCTCTTTCTCTACAACGGGATCCGGCCCCGCAACGTGATGCCCGTGCATGGAACCTGGCGACACCTTCGGGCCAACGCCAAACTTGCGGCACGCACCGGCGTGCCCGAGGAGTCGATCATGCTGGCCGAGAACGGCGTCAGCGTCGACCTGATCGCCGGGAAGGCGCGTATCGCCGGAGCCGTCCCGGTCGGCAAGATGTTCGTCGACGGCTTGGTCTCCGGTGACGTCGGCGACGCGACGTTGGGGGAGCGGCTCATCCTGAGTTCCGGGTTCATCGCCGTCACGGTGGTGGTCCGTCGCGGCACCGGCCGGGCCGCCGCACCGCCGCTGCTCTATTCGCGGGGTTTCTCCGAGGATCCCAAAGCGTTGGAACCGGCGGCGCGCAAGGTCGAGCAGGAGCTGGAATCCCTTGCCGCCGAACGTGTTACCGATTCGGCCCGGATCGCCCAGGCGGTCCGCCGGACGGTGGGCAAATGGGTCGGCGAAACCTACCGCCGGCAGCCGATGATCGTGCCGACGGTGCTGGAGATCTGACCCCTCAGACCCGCAGCTGACCTTTCGACGGGTCGCCGGCCGGGATCGGCTCGAGCATTTTCAGGTCGGGCGCTCCGGCGAGGTGCTCGCCGATCTCGGCGAACAACGTGCCGACCGCCGGTGCCGTGCTGTGCGTCTTGAGCGCGGCGGCGTCGGCCCACTGCTCGACGAACACGAAGGTGTCGCCGGCCTGGTGCAGCGAGTACAGCTGGCAGCCCGGCTCGTCATGTACCGCCTCGATGGCTTTGACGCAGGCGGCGCGTACCGCGTCGACCGATTCCGGCTTGGCGGTGAATGAGGCGACGATGACGACTGGCATCCGGCGGGCTCCGATCTAGGGGGGTGGGTCCGAGCGTCCACGGTAGCGCGCGTTTTGCGAACCGCACCCCCACAGGCGAATTCGGCGGTTAACTGGGGCTCGAAATCATCGATGAGCGGAGCACCGGATGACAGCCACCGCGGCCGCCGGACCGGCGACCAAGCCGGCGAAGAAGTCTGGCAGCCGGTGGGAGTTCCTGCAGGGACTGGGCAAGACGTTCATGCTGCCCGTGGCGCTGCTGGCGTTCTGCGGCATCATGCTCGGCGTCGGCTCGTCCTTCGGCAGTTCCACGGTCCAGAAGCAGCTCCCGTTCCTGGCCTGGGGTCCGCTGCCGGTCATCTGGCACTGGATGACCAACACCGGCCTGGTGGCGTTCACGTTTCTGCCGGTGCTGTTCGCGATGGCCATTCCGCTGGGCCTGTGCCGTCACGACAAGGGTGTGGCGGCGTTCTCCGGTTTCGTCGGGTACGCGGCGATGAACCTGGCCATCAACTTCTTCCTCGACGCCCGCAACATCGACGTCACCGACAAGGCCCAGATCGACCACTACGCGATCCGCAACGTGCTCGGAATCCCCTCGATGGACACCGGACTGCTGGGCGCCATCGCGGTGGGCATCATCGTGACCTACCTGCACAACCGCTTCCGGACCATCCAGATGCCCGACGCGCTGGCGTTTTTCGGCGGCACCCGGTTCGTCCCGATCATCTCCACGCTGGTGATGAGCGTGGTCGGGGTGATCGTCCCGTTCATCTGGCCGACGATCAACGGCTGGATCGGCGACCTCGGCCGCCTGATCGCCTCCGCCGGGGTGTTCGGACCGTTCTTCTTCGGCACCGGCGAGGCGTTGCTGCGACCGGTGGGTCTGCACCACATCCTGGTGGCGATGTTCCGCTTCACCAAGGCCGGCGGCGACGCCGCCGTCTGCGGTACCGATGTCCAGGGGGCGCTCAACATCTTCTACGCCCAGCTCAAATGCGGTCTGGACCAAGCGATCAGCGAACCGGTCCGGCACGCCACCACGTTCCTGTCGCAGGGCAAGATGCCGGTGTACCTGGGCGGCCTACCGGGTGCGGCGCTGGCGATGTACCACTCCGCACAGGCACGGATGCGTCCGGAGATCAAGGCGCTGCTGATCTCCGGTGTGGTGGCGTGTGTGGTCGGCGGCATCACCGAACCCCTGGAGTTCCTGTTCCTGTTCGTCGCGCCGTGGCTCTACGCCATCCACGCGGTGCTGATCGGACTGGGCTTCCTGGCCGCCGCCGTGCTGGGCGTGTTCATCGGCAACACCGACGGCAACATCATCGACTTCGTGGTGTTCGGCGTGATGCAGGGCACCCAGACCAAGTGGTACATGATCGTGCTGCTGGCGGCCGTGTGGTTCGTCATCTATTACTTCTTGTTCCGTTGGGCGATCGCGCGTTTCAACCTCGCCACCCCGGGCCGGCTCGACGACGTCGTCGCCGACGACGACGAGAGCCCGGCATCGGCGACGAATTCCGCGACGTCCGCGCCCGGCCCGGCGAAACTGGTTGCAGGGAAATACGATCCGGCCGCCATTCTGGATGCCGTCGGGGGTCCGGGCAACGTCGAGTCGCTGGACAACTGCATCACCCGGTTGCGGATGGTGGTCGGTGATGCCGGCCTGCTCGATGAAGCCCGGCTGAAGAAGCTGGGCGCCGTCGGGGTGATCAAGCTCGACGCCCACAACGTCCAGGTGGTCATCGGCCCACAGGTGCAGGCTGTGAAAGACGCTATGGCAGAACTGATTCCGTCGCACTGATGGACGGTATCTAATGTCGGGGGCCGCCTTCGACTTCGAGACGGTCGTCGACCGGCGCGGCACGTGGTGCACGCAATGGGACTATGTGGCCGACCGGTTCGGGGTGGCCGACCTGCTCCCGTTCACCATCTCGGATATGGATCTGCCGACCGCACCGGCGGTGATGGATGCTCTGCGGGCCCGGCTGGAGCACCCAATTCTGGGCTATTCCCGTTGGCGCACCGAGGATTTCCTGTCTGCGGTCGAGCACTGGTATCGGCAGCGCCACCACACCGACATCGACCGGGCGTGGATCACCTACGCACCGTCGGTCATCTACCAGGTGGCCCGGCTGATCGGGCTGTGGTCGCAACCCGGGGAGGGCGTGGTGGTCCACACGCCCTGCTACGACGCCTTTCCCAAGACCGTCGCGGCAAGTGGCCGCCACCTGCGGCGGGTGGCGATGGGGGACTGGGCCGCTCTGGAGACCGAACTGTCCCGGCCGGAGAACTCGGTGCTGCTGCTGTGCTCGCCGCACAACCCCACCGGCCACGTCTGGACCGAAGCCGAGCTGATTCGGATCGGACAGCTGTGTGCGCGCGAGCGCGTCGCGGTCATCAGCGACGAGATCCATGCCGACCTGACGCACCCACCGAACCGGCACCTGGTGTTCGCCCGTATCGCCGCCGCGCTGCCCGATCCGCCGCGGTGGGCGGTGGTCACTTCGGCGTCGAAGTCCTTCAACATTCCCGCACTCACCGGGAGCTACGGGCTGATCGCCGACGAAACCAGCCGACAGGCATATCTCGCCGCGCTATCCGGTGACGGCCTGAGCTCACCGGCGGTGCTCGCCCTGGTCGCCACCATCGCCGCCTACCGGCAAGGCGCGCCGTGGCTCGACGCGCTGCGCGGGTACCTGTGGGACAATCTCGTCCTGGTCCAGCAGCGGCTGAACGTTGCATTCCCCGAACTTGGCTGGCAGCCACCGCAGGCCGGCTACCTGGCCTGGATCGACATCTCGGTCCTCGGGATCGACGACGACGCACTACAGGACGACCTGATCGGCACCGAGAAGCTGGCGATCATGCCGGGTGCCACCTACGGCGCGGCCCGACACCTTCGGCTCAACGTCGGCTGCCCGCGCAGCAAGGTCGAGCGCGGACTGGACGGGCTGATCCGCGCCCTCGACCGGCTGGCCGAGCGAGGTCGACATGAATAGCGAGGCCGACATGCATACGGAGGCTGGACCGATGAATTCGCAAGAGCGCAGGTCGTTGTACATGACCGTCCTGATGACACCGGATATGGCGAACTTCGCCGGAAACGTCCATGGCGGCACCTTGCTCAAACTTCTCGACCAGGTCGCGTACGCGTGCGCCAGCCGGTACGCGGGCACCTATGTGGTCACCCTGTCGGTCGACCGGGTGTTGTTCCGCGATGCCATCAAAGTGGGGGAGTTGGTCTCGTTCTCGGCAGCGGTGAACCACACCGGCCGGACCTCGCTGGAGGTCGGCATTCGCGTCGAGACCGAGAACATCCGCGACGGCATCCGCCGGCACACCAACAGCTGCTACTTCACCATGGTCGCCGTCGACACCGACGGCAGCCCGGTTCCGGTGCCCCCGCTGGTCCCGGTCACCGATCGGGAACGCGCCTGGTTCGACGGCGCGGTGGCCCGGAGGGCCGCGCTGAAAGCCGCCTTCGCCGATTAAGCCGGTGGTCCGGTCGCTTTTTCGGTGGGTTGGGACCGATGGTCCTCCCCGGCCACGGCGTTCCCATCGGAAGTTGGGGCGGCGCCTAACCAGACCACCAGGGCGGCGCCGAGCAGCATGATCAGGCCGATGGCCCACATGCCGGCTCTGTCGTTTCCGGTGAGATCCTGCAGCGCCCCGGTGATATAGGGGGCGGCGAACCCGCCGAGATTGCTCACCGAGTTGATCAACGCGATCCCGCCGGCCGCCGCCGCACCGGTGAGGAACCGGGTGGGCAGCGCCCAGAACACCGGCAGCGCGCTGAAAATACCCATGGCGGCGATCGTCACCGCGACCATCACCGTGTACGGGTGGCGCAGATACAACGCAACCGGGATGGCCAGGCCACCCACGATCAGCGCCCCGGCCACCTGCCGGACATGCTTGCCGGTCCGGTCGGCGTGCCGCGACCACAGGAACATCGCGACCGCGCCGAAGGCGTAGGGGATTGCGGTGATCAGCCCGACCTGCACCAGCGACAGCTGCACCGCGAAGGTCTCTCTGAAGCCGGCCACGATGGTCGGCTGGAAGAACGCCAGGGCGTAGAGGCCGTAGAGGGCGGCGAAGTTGACCAGCGCCAGCGCCCAGACCCGCGGGCTGGTCAGGGTGCGCCGCAGTGGGTAGTGGAAGTTGCTGTTGACGTCCTGTTCTTCGGCGGTCAGGCGGTCGATGAGCCAGTGGCGCTGCTCGTCGGTCAGCCACCGCGCATCGGCGGGACGGTCGGTGAGGTAGAACCAGCAGACCAGGCCCAGCAGCACCGCGGGAAGGCCGACGCAGATCATCATGAACCGCCACCCAGCCAGTCCGAAGGTGCCGTACCCGCTCTGAATCAGCCACGCCGCCAACGGAGTTCCGATGGCGGAGGACACCGGTATCGCGAGCATGAAAACCCCGGCGACCCGGGCCCGGTAAGCCGCCGGGAACCACTGGCTCAGGTAGAAGATGACGCCGGGGAAGAGACCGGCTTCGGCGACCCCGAGCAGGAACCGCAGCGCCAGCAGCGTGGTGGCGTTGGGTGCGAACGCGATCGCGACCGCCACCACGCCCCAGGAGACCGCGATCCGGGCCAGCCAGCGCCGGGCGCCGAACCGCACCAGCGCCAGGTTCGACGGAATCTCCACCAGCACGTAGCCGATGAAGAAGATGCCCGACGCCAGGCCGAACAAGGTGGCGGATAGCTGCAGGTCTGCGCTCACCTCGGCCTTGGCGATGCCGAGATTGGTGCGGTCGAGGAAGTTGACGAAGAACAACGCCATCAGCAGTGGAACCAGCCGCCACGTCACTCGTCGCAGGGTGGTGGCTTCGATCTCGGTCAACGGCGGTTCACCACGTTGCGCAACCTCTTTCCGTCACGCATGGTCGTCTGTGTACCAGACGACGTGCGGTGCCGCGACTACGAAACTCACCCTGATCGCCCACGAAGGGCGACCCGCTTTAGGTTTCGGTCTGGCAACGGCCGTCCTGTGACCTATGTGTCGGATGGTGTCGATGGGACAGCTGCGATTAGTCTTGCCCGCATGGCGAACAAGACGGCCGCTCGCTCCAGCGCGCGCCCGACCAGGCCTCAAACGGCCAGGTCGCAACCCCCTTCCCGGCCCACGAAGCCGACGGCTCCGCGCCGTAAGCCGGCGGTTAAGAAGGGGCCGTCGCCGCTGGCGGTCGCTGGCGCGGCGGGTGGGCGCGCGGCGCGCGCGACCTGGCTGCTGGTGGCCCGCGGCGCGGGGTCGACCGCGCGGTCGGTCGGTCGGGCGCGGGATATCGAACCCGGCCATCGCCGCGACGGTCTCGCACTCGGTCTGCTGGCTCTCGCCGTTGTGATCGCCGCGGCGTCGTGGTTCGACGCCGCCCGCCCGGTGGGCGCCTGGATCGACGCCGGATTGCGGACCGTGGTCGGCGGGGCGGTGATTCTGCTGCCCCTGCTGATTGCGGCGGTGGCGGTGATCCTGATGCGAACCGAGCCCTGCCCGGAAATCCGTCCGCGCTGGGTATTGGGCACGGCGATGATCGCTCTGCCGGTGCTCGGCCTGTGGCATCTGTGGACCGGGTCGCCGGCCGAACCGGCGGCACGCCAACGCGCCGGTGGATTCCTCGGATTCGTGATCGGCGGTCCGCTTTCGGATGGCCTGACGGCGTGGATCGCCACACCGTTGCTGATCGTCGCCATCCTGTTCGGCGTCCTGCTGCTGACCGGGACCACCATCCGTGAGGTGCCCGCCGCGCTCTACGGCATGTTCTCCACCCGGGGCCGGTATGCCGACGACGTCGACTTCGATGACGACTATGACTACGACGGCGACGACGTATTCAGCTCCCGGCCGATCACCCGTCGCACCGGGCGTCTGGGCGGAGTCCCCTCGGCCGCAGATATTTCGAGCCTGGGCGAGTCGGCAAGTTCCGCCGCGCTCGCCGAGCTTGCCGACGCACCTGGTCCAATCGGAACGCCGTATGACAACTACCCGCTCGACGAGTTCCCGGCCGACGAACCGCCGGTCTCCAACCTCACCGAGCCGATCAAGCCGCGCCGCCGCAAGGCAGCGCCGCTCAAGCCTGCCGCTCAACCGCCGGCCGCTCAACCGCCTGCCGCTCAAGCGTCCAAAGAGATCGCCGTGCTCGACCGGGTGGTGGAGGGTTCCTATACCCCGCCGTCTCTGGACCTGCTGACCCCCGGCGACCCACCCAAACGACGCAGTGCGGCCAACGACTCGATCATGGATGCCATTTCGTCGGTCCTCGAACAATTCAAGGTCGACGCCGCCGTCACCGGTTGCACCCGCGGGCCGACTGTCACCCGCTACGAGGTCGAACTCGGACCCGGTGTGAAGGTCGAGAAAATTACTGCCCTGCAACGCAATATCGCGTACGCGGTGGCCACTGAGAGCGTGCGTCTGCTGGCGCCCATCCCGGGTAAATCGGCGGTCGGCATCGAGGTGCCCAACACCGACCGCGAGATGGTTCGGCTCGCCGACGTTCTCACCGCGCCGTCGACCCGCCGTGACCACCACCCGCTGGTGATCGGTCTGGGCAAGGACATCGAGGGTGACTTCATCTCGGCCAACCTCGCCAAGATGCCGCACCTGCTGGTGGCCGGCTCCACCGGTTCAGGCAAGTCAAGCTTCGTCAACTCGATGCTGGTCTCGCTGCTCGCCCGGTCGACGCCTGACGAAGTGCGCATGATCCTCATCGACCCCAAGATGGTGGAACTGACACCCTACGAAGGTATTCCGCACCTGATCACGCCGATCATCACCCAGCCGAAGAAGGCCGCGGCCGCGCTGGCCTGGCTGGTCGAGGAGATGGAACAGCGCTACCAGGACATGCAGGCTTCCCGGGTGCGCCACATCGACGACTTCAACGCGAAAGTCCGCTCGGGCGAGATCGCCACGCCGCTGGGCAGCCAGCGCGTGTACAAGCCGTATCCCTACATCGTGGCGATAGTCGACGAGTTGGCCGATCTGATGATGACCGCCCCCCGCGATGTTGAGGAAGCCATCGTCCGGATCACCCAGAAAGCCCGCGCCGCCGGAATCCACCTGGTGCTGGCCACCCAGCGGCCCTCGGTGGACGTCGTGACCGGTCTGATCAAGACCAACGTGCCCTCCCGGCTGGCGTTCGCAACGTCGTCGCTCACCGACAGTCGCGTCATCCTCGACCAGCCCGGCGCCGAGAAGCTCATCGGGATGGGCGACGGACTGTTCCTGCCGATGGGGGCCGGCAAGCCGATCCGGCTGCAGGGCGCCTACATCAGCGACGAGGAGATCCAGGCCGTCGTCCAAGCCTGCAAGGACCAGGCCGAACCGGAGTACACCGAGGGGGTCACCGCCGCCAAGTCCAGTGCTGACCGCGGCGAGGTGGACCCCGATATCGGCGACGACATGGACGTCCTGCTGCAAGCCGTCGAACTCGTCGTCTCCAGCCAGTTCGGGTCCACCTCGATGCTGCAGCGCAAGCTGCGGGTCGGCTTCGCCAAAGCCGGCCGCCTGATGGATCTGATGGAGACCCGCGGGATCGTGGGACCGTCCGAGGGCTCGAAGGCACGCGAGGTGCTGGTCAAGCCCGACGAACTGAGCGGGACGCTGGCCGCGATCCGCGGTGGTGGCGACGCCTACGACGGTGATGAGGACTCCGACGACGACGGGGTGCCGGAGGATTTCTAGAGGCCGTGCCGGAGAGGCTTCTAGAGCACGAGCAGCATCCGGGTGTTACCGAGGATGTTCGGTTTGACATAGCTGAGGTCGAGGAATTCGGCCACGCCGACGTCGTAGGACCGGCACATCTCCTCGTACACCTCGGCCGTGACGGGTGTGCCCTCGACCTCGGCGAATCCGTGCCGTCCGAAGAACTCGGTCTCGAACGTCAGCACGAACAACCGCTCCAGCTGAAGTTCGCGGGCGACTTGCAGCAGCCGGTCGACGATCGCGTGCCCGACGCCTCTGCCGCGTACCTGGGGGTCCACCGCCACCGTCCGCACTTCGCCGAGGTCGGCCCACAGCACATGCAGGGCGCCGCAGCCGACCACGGTGCCCTCCATTTCGGCGACCCAGAACTCCTGGACAGCCTCATACAGGGTGACCAGGTTCTTCTCCAGGAGGATTCGCCCGGCATAGGTGTCGACGAGACGTTTGATCTCTGGAACGTCCGAGGTTCGGGCCCGACGGACGACCACTCGGCGTTCGCGGCCGTCGACCGGCGCGGACTCGGGGTACCTCTCGTGCACGGCGCAACCTTATCGGGTCCCGACATTAACTCCGCGGTAGCGATATTCTGATTTTCGTGCCGGGCCCACCCCAGACTCCTGAGGAGGTTCAGCGCGCCCGGATGGCCAACGTCCCCAACCTCTTGACCGGCCTGCGACTGGTGCTCGTCCCGGTCTTCCTGTTTTTCCTCTTCGCCGGCGACGGCCACGAAACGGCTAGCCGAATCGTGGCCTTTCTGGTTTTCGCGGTTGCGGTGATTACCGATCAGGTCGACGGTTCGCTGGCTCGCAAATACGGCGTGGTCACCGAATTCGGCAAGCTCGCCGATCCCATCGCCGACAAGATGCTGATGGGTGCGGCGTTGATAGGTCTGTCCGAACTAGGCGACCTGCCCTGGTGGGTGACCATCGTGATCCTGGTCCGGGAGATCGGGGTGACCCTGCTCCGTTTCGCCGTCATCAAGCGGGGCGTGATCCCGGCCAGTCGGGGCGGGAAACTCAAGACGCTCGTGCAGGCCATCGCCATCGGGTTGTTCATCCTCCCGCTCCACAACTTGCCACCGGCCTGGCAGACGGTCGCGTGGGCGGTCATGTGGGTCGCCATCGTATTGACGCTGGTCACGGGTGTGGACTACGTGGTTTCGGCGCTTCGTGGGAACAAGGTAGACGCCTGATCCTCCCTCCGGGAACCAACCCGGGTCTCGCATCGTTGCACGTATTGCTGCATCGAATCGAGGAGGACAGCGCATTGGCGGTACTGCTGCGTGAAGTGATCGGTGACGTCCTGCGGCGTGCCCGCACATCGCAAGGCCGCACGTTGCGCGAAGTCTCTGACTCCGCGCGAGTCAGTCTCGGCTATCTCTCCGAGGTCGAGCGGGGCCGCAAGGAAGCCTCCAGCGAGTTGCTGAGCGCGATCTGCACCGCATTGGACGTTCCGATGTCGCGGGTGCTCTGCGACGCCGGCGCCGAACTGGCCTGCCAGGAGGGCGTCAACCGCCTCCCCGAGCCGGCGGCGTCGACCACTGTCATCCCGCATTCGGTCGCCATGGCAGTCGCCTGATTCGGTGATTCGCCAGAATTCCCACGACCCGACCGTCATACCGAGTGTGGGCTTCGGGGGGGAACCGATAAATTGGGCACCGATACAACCGGCATGACTCCCCATGCGGTAGTCGACTTGAAGGCGGGCAAATAAATGGCCAATCCGTTCGTGAAGGCGTGGAAGTACCTGATGGCGCTGTTCGGCGCGAAGGTGGACGAGTACGCCGATCCCAAGATCCAGATCCAGCAGGCCATTGAGGAAGAGCAGCGTCGGCACCAGGGGCTGACCCAGCAGGCCGCTCAGGTCATCGGCACCCAGCGTCAACTGGAGATGCGGCTGAACCGGCAGCTCGCCGATATCGAGAAGCTGCAGGCCAACGTCCGCCAGGCCCTGACCCTGGCCGACCAGGCCGCGGCTGCCGGCGACGTCGCCAAGGCCACCGAGTACACCAACGCCGCCGAAGCCTTCGCGGCCCAGCTGGTGTCGGCCGAGCAAAACGTCGAGGACCTCAAGGTCCAGCACGACCAGGCACTGCAGGCCGCGCAGCAGGCGAAGAAGGCCGTCGAGCAGAGCGCATTGAATCTGCAGCAGAAGGTCGGTGAGCGCACCAAGCTTCTCGGCCAGCTGGAACAGGCCAAGATGCAGGAGAAGGTCGCCGAGTCGCTGCGGTCCATGGATGCGATGGCCGCCCCCGCCAACACACCGAGCCTCGACGAGGTCCGCGAGAAGATCGAGCAGCGCTACGCCAACGCCATGGGCTCGGCGGAGTTGGCTCAGAACTCGGTGCAGGGCCGGATGATGGAAGTTCAGCAGGCCGGCGTTCAGATGGCCGGGCACTCCCGGCTGGAGCAGATCCGCGCTTCGATGCGCGGCGATGCACTGCCGGCCGGCGGTGCCACCGCAACCCCGGCGGCCCCGGCCGTCACTTCGGAGCCCGAGCAGCCGCTCGGTCAGTAAGACCACCATGGGAGGTACTCGATGACGGTGAAAGCCGAAGCCGGGATTGGATCGCGGTCTTGGCGGTCGGCGCTGCAACGCAGCGTCGACACCGTCAGCGAGTACGCCGACGTCGCCGCGCAGAAGCTCAGCGCGATGTCCGATCCGCGGGCTCGGCTGCTGCGCAAGCGGCGTTGGTCGTTACGGCTCGGATTGTTCTTCGGTTTTGCGTCGGCGTTCTGGATGTCTGTCACCGGCTTGCTCGCGTCCTGGAGCACACCGGTGTGGGCGTTGCTGATCACCGGTCTGATCGCCGCCGGTGCGGCTGTCCCCGCCACGCTGTGGCTGCTGCGCTACCGGTGGCTGCGCGGTGAACCCCTCCCGCCGCAGCGCGAGGTGAGCCTGCGCCGCCTGCCGCCGCACGGCTCCGTCGCCCGTCCGGCGATGGCGGCCCTGGGCGCCTCCGAGCGGGGTTTGCACTCGCTGCTCGCGGTGCTCGACAGCGGAAAGATGTTGCCTAGTGGGGAGATTCGTGACCTCACCGCGGCGGCGGGCCGCTCGGCGGCGACCATGGCCGCCACCGCGGCGCAGGTGGTTGCAATGGAGCGCGCGACCGGCGAGGACCCGCATGCCCGCGGCTATCTGGCCCCAACGATCAACGCGCTGACGGCGCAACTCAACAGCGGGGTCCGTCAGTACAACGGGATGGTCACCGCCGCCGCCCACGTGGTGTCGTCGGCGAACGCCGGCGCAGCGGTCATCGATCAGCGCTACCGCGATGAATTGGTCGACGCCACCGATCAGCTGCTGGGGTGGGCGCAGGCGTTCGAGGAACTGGGCCCGGCGCCGCGCTTCTGACCGTCTCCAGAGCTGCTGACCGTTTCTAGAGCGTGGGTCGCAGCGCCGGAACCGCTGCGCCGATCGCGCCGCGGACGAACGCCTTGGTCATGTCCCACATGTCGAAGTAGTCCCGCCACAACGTGATTCGTCCGCTTGACACCTCGAACACGCCGCACACCCAGAACTGCAGGCGCAGCCGCCCGAGCTGCAGCACGTCGGTGCGCTCGGTGAGCACCGATGAGCCGTTGACCGCGATCCGGTGGATCTTCACCTCGAATCCCAGTCGGCCTTCCATGGCGCGAAAGAGTTTTACGGCGCGGGCTCGGCCGTGGATCGTCGGGAAGCCGACGTTTTGATAGACCAGGTTCTCGTCGAGCACGGCAGCGGCGCCGTCTGTGTCCTGAGCTTGCAGGCTGCTGAGCAGGATCTCGACGGTGTGGGCGTTGTCGATGTCAGAGTTGGCATCGGCGCTGACGGAGATCTGGTCGGTCATGCTGTCCACCCTAGCCTCGCCGTGCTGTGACAGGGTGGGTCGATGCGGGTCGCCGTGGTTGCCGGGCCGGAAGCGGGCCATGCCTTCCCGGCGATTGCCCTGTGCCTGCGCCTTCTTGCGGCCGGCGACGATCCCGTCCTGTTCACGGGGACGGAATGGATCGACACGGCCCAGGCCGCCGGTATCGAGGCGATCGAGTTGGGCGGTCTTGATCCCGAGGACACCGACGACGCCGACGACGCCGGGGCCAAAATTCACCAGCGCGCGGCGCGGATGGCTGCGCTCAATAGGCCGGTGCTGCAACGGATTCGGCCCGATCTGGTGGTCTCCGATGTGATCACGGTCTGCGGCGGGATGGCCGCCGAACTACTTGGTGTGCCGTGGGTGGAGCTCAGCCCGCACCCGCTGTACCGCCCGTCGAAGGGCCTGCCGCCGATCGGAACCGGTCTTGCTCCGGGCACCGGGGTCGCCGGGCGGCTGCGTGACGCGGGTTTGCGTGCAATGACCGCCCGATCGATTCGCGCCGGCGACCGCCAGCGCTCGGCCGCCCGCGCCGGAATCGGGCTTTCCGCCCCCGATCCCGGTCCGCGGCGCCGGCTGATCGCCACACTGCCGGCCCTGGAGGTGCCGCGGCCGGACTGGCCGGCCGAAGCCGTCGTCGTCGGCCCGTTGCATTTCGAACCGACTGCCGACGTCGTTGCGGCACCCCCCGGGGATGGACCGGTGATCGTCGTCGCGCCGTCGACCGCGATCACCGGGGCCGCCGGCCTGGCCGAATCTGCACTGGAGCACCTGGTTCCGGGACGTACGCTGCCGGCGGGTTCGCGGTTGGTGGTGTCCCGGCTCGGCGGCGACGACGTGGAGGTGCCGCCGTGGGCGACGGTAGGCCGGGTGCGGCAGGACGAATTGCTGCAGGTGGCCGACGTGGTGGTGTGCGGCGGTGGGCACGGCATGCTGTCGAAGACGTTGCTGGCCGGAGTGCCGATGGTGGTCGTGCCCGGTGGTGGCGATCAGTGGGAGTTGGCGAATCGGGTTGCGCGACAGGGCAGTGCGCGGTTGGTGCGGCCGCTGACGGGGGAGGCGTTGGCCGCCGCTGTCGGAGCGGTGCTGTCGGATCCCGGCTACCGGCGGGCTGCACGCCGGGCGGGGGAGAGCGTCGCCGGGGTGGTCGATCCGGTACAGGTGTGCCATGAGGCGACTCGGTAGGTTGGTGGCGTGCGGCTGACGCAATTCCGTGAACTCGTCGTGGAGCGGTTCGGTTCGGTGCGCGGGGCGTCGATGCTGGTCGACCATGTGCTGACCGGGCTGGGTGGGCGGACCGCCGAGCAGGCGATCGAGGACGGAGTCGACCCGCGGGACGTGTGGTGGGCGCTGTGCGCCGATTTCGACGTTCCACGGGATCAGTGGTAGTTCCGGGCCCCCGGGGACGACACGCGGGCGCGCCTGCTTGTCATCGAACACATGTTCGTTATTGTGGTGAATGTTCGACCGCTGTTGATGGCGGAGTTTTTTGTCGGAGGCCTTCTCTACCGTCGGGGCTAACCGACCAACACCGGTCAACCGAACACACACCGAACGGAGACACCCATGGCGCAGCAGCCCCCCGATCGCGAGAAGGCCCTCGCACTCGCGATGGCGCAGATCGAGAAGAACCACGGCAAGGGCGCGGTGATGCGCCTCGGTGACGAGGTCCGCCAGCCCATCGCGGTCATCCCGACCGGTTCCATCGCCCTGGACGTGGCGCTGGGCATCGGCGGATTGCCCCGCGGCCGCGTCGTTGAGATCTACGGCCCGGAGTCCTCGGGCAAGACCACAGTCGCCCTGCATGCGGTGGCCAATGCTCAGGCCGCCGGCGGTATCGCGGCGTTCATCGACGCTGAGCACGCCCTGGATCCGGAGTACGCCAAAAACCTCGGCGTCGACACCGACTCGCTGCTCGTGAGCCAGCCCGACACCGGTGAGCAGGCACTGGAGATCGCCGACATGCTGGTGCGCTCCGGAGCGATCGACATCCTGGTCATCGACTCGGTGGCTGCGCTGGTGCCGCGTGCGGAGATCGAGGGTGAGATGGGCGACAGCCACGTCGGCCTGCAGGCCCGGCTGATGAGCCAGGCCCTGCGCAAGATGACCGGCGCACTGAGCAACTCGAACACCACCGCGATCTTCATCAATCAGCTCCGCGAGAAGATCGGCGTGATGTTCGGCTCGCCCGAAACGACCACCGGCGGCAAGGCTTTGAAGTTCTACGCGTCGGTGCGACTGGATGTCCGCCGGATCGAGACCCTCAAAGACGGCTCCGATGCGGTCGGCAACCGCACCCGCGTCAAGGTGGTCAAGAACAAAGTCTCGCCGCCGTTCAAGCAGGCCGAGTTCGACATCCTCTACGGCAAGGGCATCAGTCGCGAGGGCTCGCTCATCGACATGGGTGTCGAGCAGGGCTTCATCCGCAAGTCCGGGTCGTGGTTCACCTATGAAGGTGAACAGTTGGGCCAGGGCAAGGAGAACGCCCGCAACTTCATGATGCAGAACCCCGACGTGGCCAACGAGATCGAGAAGAAGATCAAGGAGAAGCTCGGCATCGGGGCCGTACTGACCGACGAGTTGATCGATGGCGTCCTGCCAGCCCCAGTCGACTTCTGAGACACGCGAGGAGCAGGCGCATGCAGTGTGCTTGCGCCTGCTCACCGTGCGAGCCCGGACCCGTGCTGAACTCGCCGGGCAGCTGGCCAAGCGTGGTTACCCCGACGCTGTCGTCACTGCGGCGCTGAGCCGACTGGAGTCTGTCGGGCTCATCGACGATGAGGACTTCGCCGACCAGTGGGTGCGTTCCCGACAGGCCAACGCGGGAAAGGGCAAGCGCGCACTGGCCGCTGAGTTGCGGACCAAGGGTGTCGATGACGATGTGATCGCCATCGCGCTCGATGGAGTCGACGCCGAAGCAGAGCGGGTGCGGGCCGAGCAGTTGGTGGAGCGTCGGCTTCGGCGGGAGATGCTCGGTGACGATGACGACCCGAAAGTGATGCGTCGACTGGTGGCGATGTTGGCCCGCCGCGGCTACAGCCAGAGCATGGCCGTCGCGGTGGTCGCCGACTCCCTGGCCGCCGAGCGGGAACGCCGCCGGGTGTAGCAGAGGCCGGCGGAGCCACCCGGTCTAGGCTCGGATTATGCGGATCTCGGTGAAACTCGCGCCGACGTTTCCCTATCCCGAACTCGAACAGTTCTGGCGCGACGCCGACCGCCTCGGATTCGAGACGGTCTGGAACTACGACCACTTCTACGGTCTGGTGAAGAACGAAACGCCGACACTGGAGGGCTGGACCTCGCTGGCTGCCATGGGCGTCGTCGTCCGTCGGGCGCGAGTCGGCTGCATGGTGACCGGGGTGACCTACCGCAACCCCGCGATCCTGGCCAAGATGGCCGTCACCGTCGACCACATCACCGGCGGCCGAATGGATTTCGGGATCGGCGCAGGCTGGCACGCCGACGAGCACCGCGGCTACGGCATTGACTTTCCCGCGCCCGGCACCCGGGTCGACATGCTCGACGAGGCGCTCACCGTCATCAAACGCCTGTGGACGGAGGAGTCGGTGACGTTCGCGGGGCGGTACTACACGCTGACCGAGGCACTGTGCGAGCCCAAGCCGATCCAGCGTCCGCATCCGCCGATCGTCGTCGGTGGTTCCAAGCCCAGGATGCTGCGGGTCATCGCCCGGCATGCCGACGAATGGAACATGCCCAGCCACGAAGGGCCCGCGGAATGGGGTGAGGCCAACACCCGGTTGGACGAAGCGTGCGTTGAGGTAGGTCGCGACGCAACGGCCGTGACCCGGTCGGTGCAGTTGTTTCTGCACCCGCGCAAACCCGGACAGGTCGACGAGCAGCTCAGCATGCTTCCGCAGTACCGGGAACTGGGTTGTCAGCATGCCGTGCTGTCGTTTTATCAGCCGCCCGGCCCGGAACTATTGGAGCGCTGCGCCCGCCTGTGACTAATCGCCGGACGTCTTTGACTCAGCCCCGGACGTCGCGCCGTCGCGCTTGTGCTGCAATGCGGTCTCTGGCCACGGCCAGGTAGTGGTCGCGGCGGTTCGGCAGGCGGGGGTTCAGTCGCCGGGCTCCAGCAGCGCGCTCGGGGCGCCGCCCTGCTCGATGACCCGACCCTCGGGTGTCTCGGGGACCCGCTTGGAGCGCCGCAGCCTGCGCTCCAGCCGGGTTGCCGCGGCGGAGAGCGCGAAGTTAAGGCTGATCATCAACGCCGCGATCACGATCAGTGCCGGGACGAAGTTGCTGTAGGTGGAGCCGATCACGGTGCCTTGGCGCACCATCTCCAGGAACGTGATCTGATAGCCGATCGCGGTGTCCTTGAGTACCACCACCAGCTGCGATATCAGCACCGGCAACATCGACGCGATCGCCTGCGGCAGCAGGATCGACCGCATGGTCTGGCCCCAGCTCATCCCGAGCGCGGCGGCGGCTTCGCTCTGCCCGCGCGGCAACGAACCCACTCCCGAACGCACGATCTCGGCGATCACCGCGCCGTTGTACAACGTCAGACCGGTCACCACGCCGGCCAGCGCCAGCTGTCTGGACGGGAACACGCCGTAGAGCGCGAAGAGGAAGTAGGCGAAGATCATCAGGATCAGCACCGGGATCGCCCGGAAGATCTCCACGAACACCGCGCACGGCCATCGGACCGCGCGCACCGGCGACAATCTGCCCACCCCGAGGAGGAACCCGAGGACCAGGGCCAACACGATCGACACGGCGGCAGCCGTCAGCGTGCCGATGATGCCCGGAAGCACATACGTCTTCCACAGGTCCCCGGTCATGAACGGGCGCCACTTCGCCGCCGTCAACTGGCCCTTGTCGGCGAGTCGGGAGATCACCGCCCATGCCAGCAGGGCCAGCAGCGTCAGGGTGACACCGGAGATGACCCGGTTGCGGGTCCTCGCGCGGGGGCCGGGCGCGTCGAAGAGGACTGAAGACGCCATCGCTACCTCACCACCGCCCACTTCTTGCCGAGCCAGCCGAACAGGAGTCCCAAAGGAAGTGTCAGCAGCATGAATCCGAGTGCGAATATGCCTCCCACGACCAGCAGGGCCGCGGTGTTCTCGATCATTTCCTTCATCAGCAGGGCCGCCTCCGCCACGCCGATGGCCGAGGCGATCGTGGTGTTCTTGGTGAGCGCGATGAACACCGAGCCCAACGGGATCACCACAGCCCGAAATGCCTGCGGCAGCAATACGATTCGAAGGTTCTGACCGAACGTTAACCCCAGCGAGCGGGCCGCTTCGGCCTGGCCCATCGGCACCGTGTTAACTCCTGCGCGGATCGTCTCGCAGACGAACGCCGCGGTGTAGACCGACAGTCCGAGCACCGCCAGGCGGAAGTTGCTGTCGGCGATCGACGTCGGGGATTTGGGGTCGGCCAAGGTGACTCCCAACGTCTGCGCGAGGCCGAACGAGCAGAACAGAATGATGAGCGTCAACGGGGTGTTGCGCACCACGTTGACGTAGATGGAACCCAGCCTGTTGAGGATGGGTGCCGGCGAGAGCCGCATCGCCGCCAGCGCGGTACCCAGGATCAACGCACCGACCGCCGACAGCGCGGTCAGCTTGATCGTGGTCCAGAACGCCGTCACGATGAGCCCGCCGTACTTGCCCAGGATGTCGACGTTCTCCGTCGCCGCGCCGGTGGTGTCGGTGTCCAGCGGCGGGGGAGGTGGAGCGGCGATGCCGGCGGCCCCGAGGTTGCGGTCGAAGGCGGCCTTCCAGCTGCCGTCGCGCTGCATCTCAACGATGGCGTCGTTGATCTTGGCGCGCATCTCGAGGTTCTCGCGCCGCAGGCCGACGCCGTAACGCTCGACCGAGAACGGCTTGCCGATGATCGTGAACGCGCCGGGGGACTGTGCGCCGAAGCCGGCCAGGATCACCTCGTCGGTGCTGACGGCGTCGATCGCCCCGTTGCGAAGCGCCTCGATGCACGCCGAGTAGGTGTCGTACTGCTGCAACTGCACACCGGGGTACTTGTCCTTAATGCGTTGCGCCGGAGTCGATCCCGACACCGAGCACAGTCGTTTGCCATTGGCCAGCGACTCCGGCCCGGTGATGTCGGTGCTGCCGGCGCGCACCATGAGGCTCTGACCGGTGTCCAGGTAGGGACCGGCGAATGACACCTTCTTCTTGCGCGCATCGGTGATCGAGTAGGTCGCGACGATGTAGTCGACCTGGCCGTTCTGGATCAGCGTCTCGCGCTGGCCGGACGGCGCCTCCTTCCACTCGATCTCCTCCGGGCGGTATCCCAGCTTCCCGGCGACATAGGTGGCGACGTCGACGTCGAAACCGGCCATCGAACCGTCGGGTTTCTTCACCGCCAGGCCGGGCTGGTCGAACTTGGTGCCGATGGTGACTTTCTTGTGCGAGCCGCCGCATCCGGACAGCGCCACCGCGGCGATGCCCAGCAGAGCGATCGCGAGCAGGCGCCGGAAAAGGATCCGCATAGGAGTCAGTGGCTCAGGATCTTGCCCAGGAAGTCCCGGGCACGCGTCGACGTGGGATTGGAGAAGAATTCGTCCGGCGCGGCGTCCTCCACGATGATTCCGTCGGCCATGAACACGACGCGGTCGGCCGCCCGCCGGGCGAAGCCCATCTCATGCGTGACCACCACCATCGTCATCCCCTCGCCGGCCAACGACGTCATCACTGCGAGCACTTCGTTGACCATCTCCGGGTCCAGGGCGCTGGTCGGCTCGTCGAACAGCATCACCTTGGGCTGCATGGCCAATGATCGGGCGATCGCCACGCGCTGCTGCTGGCCGCCGGATAGTTGCGCGGGGTACTTCTCGGCCTGCGTCGCGACTCCCACCCGCTCCAGCAGAGACATCGCCCGCGTGCGGGCCTCAGCGGCCGAGACTTTGCGCACCTTGATCGGCGCCAGCATGACGTTTTCGAGAATCGTCTTGTGCGCGAACAGATTGAAGGACTGGAACACCATCCCGACGTCGGACCGCAGTTGGGCCAGTTTGCGGCCCTCGGCCGGGAGCACCTCGCCGTCGATGGCGATCGTTCCGGAGTCGACGCTCTCGAGTCGGTTGATCGTGCGGCACAGCGTCGATTTGCCCGACCCCGACGGACCGAGCACCACGACCACCTGTCCGCGCTCCACCTCAAGATCGACGTCTTTGAGCACATGCAGGGCGCCGAAGTGCTTGTTGACGCCCCGAATGGAGATCATGGGAACCGCCGCACCCTCAGCCATGCACGAGACCATACCGACGTTGTTTAGCGTTCGCTCGGTAAGGAAACAGATCCGCTGGCCCGGCCTGCTCGGCCGTCTCCGTACCATGATCTCGTGACTTCGCTGCTCAGCCAGGATCGGGATCTCCCCGACGGCCCACCGGTGCGGGCTCCGCGGACCTATCAGGTCCGCACCTACGGCTGCCAGATGAACGTCCACGATTCCGAGCGGCTGTCCGGTCTGCTGGAAGCCGCGGGATACCGCCGCGCCGCCGACGGCGCCGAGGCCGACGTGGTGGTGTTCAACACCTGCGCCGTACGCGAGAACGCCGACAACAAGCTCTACGGCAACCTCAGCCACCTGGCCCCGCGGAAGCAGGCTGACCCCGACATGCAGATCGCCGTGGGCGGCTGCCTGGCTCAGAAGGATCGTGACAGCGTCGTGGCCCGCGCGCCTTGGGTCGACGTGGTTTTCGGCACCCACAACATCGGCTCGCTCCCGGTGCTGCTGGAGCGGGCGCGCCACAACCGCACGGCGCAGGTCGAGATCTCCGAGGCGCTGCGGGAGTTCCCGTCAACCCTGCCCGCGTCGCGCGAATCCGCCTATGCGGCATGGGTTTCCATCTCTGTCGGCTGCAACAACACGTGCACGTTCTGTATCGTCCCCTCGCTGCGCGGCAAGGAACTGGACCGGCAGCCCGCCGACATCCTCGCCGAGGTGCGCTCGCTGGTGGACCAGGGCGTCCTGGAGGTGACGCTGCTGGGCCAGAACGTGAATGCCTACGGGGTGTCCTTGGCTGCCGACGAGCGCTTGCGCGAGTCGCCGATAGCCCGGTTGGATACCCCGCGGGACCGCGGAGCCTTCGCCGCCCTGTTGCGCGAGTGCGGCCGCATCGAGGGCCTGGAGCGGGTGCGATTCACCTCGCCGCACCCTGCGGAGTTCACCGACGACGTCATCGAGGCGATGGCGCAGACCCCGAACGTCTGCCCCGCCCTGCACATGCCGCTGCAGTCCGGATCCGACCGGATCCTCAAGGCGATGCGGCGCTCCTACCGGTCCGATCGGTACCTCGGAATCCTCGACCGCGTCCGAGCAGCGATGCCGCACGCGGCGATCACCACCGACATCATCGTCGGCTTCCCGGGCGAGACCGAAGACGACTTCGCCGCCACCCTCGATGTGGTGCGCCAGGCGCGCTTCGCGTCCGCGTTCACCTTCCAGTACTCCCGCAGGCCCGGTACCCCGGCCGCCGACCTCGACGGCCAGTTGCCCAAAGATGTTGTGCAGGAACGCTATATGCGGCTGATCGAACTGCAGGAGAGCATATCCCTGGAGGAGAACGCCGCCCTGGTCGGCAGCACGGTGGAGGTGCTCGTCGCCACCGGAGAGGGACGCAAGGACGCCGCGACCGCCCGAATGACCGGACGGGCCCGCGACGGACGGCTGGTGCACTTCACCCCCGGGGGCGCCGAGGTCCGCCCCGGCGACGTGCTGACCACGACGATCACCGCCGCCGCACCGCACCATCTCGTCGCCGATGCGCCGTTGCTGTCCTACCGGCGGACCCGCGCCGGCGATGCACATGCCGCCGGGCGCCGTCCGCGCACCGTCGGCCTGGGCCTGCCGTCGGTGGGCGCGCCGCCGGTCGGTTCCCCGACCACGACAGGATGTGACCGATGACCGGAGCGCCGGACGAATTCGAGGCCTACCGCGCTGATCTGGAAGCCGCCGAACGTCGGGTCGCCGGTGAGATCGACCCCGGCGCGCGGGCTGTGGTGGTGGCGATCCTGGTCTTCGTACTGATCGTGTCGTTCATCCTGCCGCACGCCGGTGCGGCCCGGGGCGTCGACGTCCTGATGGGCGACGACGCGGCGATCAGCGCGGGCGTAGCCTTGCCGCATCGCGTGTTCTGTTGGCTGGCATTGGTTTTCGGGGTGGGCTTCTCCATGCTGGCGCTGGTCACCCGGCGTTGGACGGTGGCCTGGATAGCGCTGGCGGGCAGCGCCGTCGGCAGCGCGATCGGGCTGCTGGCGGTGTGGTCGCGTCAGACCGCGACGGCAGGTCACCCTGGGCCGGGTATCGGGCTCGTGGTGGCGTGGATCACGATTATCCTCTTGGCATTCCACTGGGCACGGGTGGTGTGGACCCGCACGGCGGTCCAACTGGCGGCCGAGGCGCAACGGCGCAGCGAGGCCGCCGAGCGGCCGCCCAAGTCGCTGCTGGACAGCCTGGACCCGCCTGAGCGGCCCAAGCCCCGCCCCGAGGAGCTTTAGCGCCTTTTCGCGACGGCCTGCGCCGCCGCTAGCGCCTTTTCGCGACGGCCTGCGCCGCCGCGGCTGCCCACTCACGCCATTGCGCCGCGTTTGCTCGGGCCTCGGCGGCCTCCTTGTCGCGTCCCGCGGCGGTGGCCTTCTCCGCCTGGCGCTCGAACTGCTCGGCGCGGGCCCGGAACTGCTCGGCGCGCGCCTGCGCCTCGGGATCGATGCGTCCGGCGTCGGCGGCATCGCGGATCTTCTTCTCCACCAGGCGAAGCCGGCGTTCCAGCTCCGCCGAGGCATCCCGGGGCGCCTTGCCGATCGCATCCCACTTGTCGTTGATCGCGCGCAGCGCGGCCTGGGCCGTTTTGAGATTGGACGAGTCGATCTTCTCGGCCTCGGCGAGGAGCTTCTCCTTGGCCTCGCCGTTGGCCTGGAACTCGGACTCCCGTTCGGCGTTGACGGCGTTGCGAGCCGCGAAGAAACGGTCCTGGGCGGCTTTAAACCGCTGCCAGAGGGTGTCGTCGGTCTCCTTGGCGGCCCGGGCGATCGTCTTCCATTCGGTGAGCAGATCGCGGAACGCGTTCGCGGTGGCGGCCCAGTCGGTGGACGCCGAGAGTTCCTCGGCCCGCACACAGAGCCGTTCCTTGGCTTCCCGCGCGCCGGCACGTTCCCGGTCGAGTTCGGCGAAATGGGCGCCACGCCGGCGGTTGAAGGCGTCCCGGGCTGCCGAGTAGCGCTTCCACAGCGCATCGTCGGTCTTGCGGTCCAGACCGGTGACGGTCCGCCATTCGTCGAGAATGGCGCGCATCCGGTCACCGGCCGATTTCCACTGCGTCGCATTCGCGGCGAGATCCTCCGCCTCGGCGGCCAGCGCCTCTTTCCGTGCGGTCTGAGCTGCTCGGATTTCCTCACGACGGGCGCGCTCGGCGGCAGCCGTCTCATCGGCGTGGTCGGCGATCGCGGCCAGCCGCGCCGCCACGGCATCGACGTCACCGAGAACATTTGCGGTAGAGAGCGTTTCAGCCAGCGCGGCGGCCGCTGCCTTGATCTTGCGGGCATCCCCGGTGCCCGATGCCAGCCGGGTCTCCATCAGGGTGACCTCGGTCGCCAGATCGTCGAATCGGCGGCCGAAGTGGGCGAACGCGGCATCGGGTTCGCCGGCCTGCCACGAGCCCACCACCCGCTCACCCGAACCGGTGATCAGGTAGACGGTTCCGTCGTCGGCGACCCTGCCGAACCGCCGCGGGTCGCTGGCCGGGACCACCGGGGCGTGCGTGGCCGCAGCAGGCGGGCGGGGGACCGGCCGGGGTGCCCCCGGTCGTGGTCCGGGCCTGGGCGGGGCGGGTGCCTCGCCGACGGAGCCGGATGCTTCGCCGACGGAGCCGGATGCCTCGCCGACGGAGCCGGGTGCCTCGCCGACGGAGCCGGCGTCGGACTGGTCGGACTGGTCGGTCTGGGTCTCGTCGCTCGTCATGGCCTCACCTACCCTCCGCGCGGTGCTACCCGCGCCCCTGCCGCGCGAAGCGGCGCCGTTGCATGATGGCCTGCGCACGCGCCCGGCCACTTCGGTATTGAACCAGTTCGCCGATCGAATGGGCGCGGGTTGGGTGGCACACGTGCCGCCCCGCCGGCGGCGGGCAGTCTGGCGACCAGCTCACCCGGGCGAATAGGCCGCGGCTGAGCGGGTGCGGCTAGCGTGGGCAGCGTGTTGGCGGCAATCGCACTGACCCCGGCGGCCCCGGTCCTGATCCCCGCGCTGTCCGGCGCGGCGGCCGCCGAGGTCGCCGAGCTCACCGAGGCCGCCCGCGTCGCCGCCGCGACGCTGCCCGACCGCTGGATCGCCGTCGGGGTCGGACCGGCCGATCAGATCGTCGAGCCCGATACCCGCGGCACCTTCGCCGGGTACGGCGCCGACCTGCCGGTGGCACTCTGCGATGGCGCCCCGCAGCGGATCACCGCACTGCCGCTGTGTGCGCTGATCGCGGGATGGCTTCGCCATGAAGTCAATCCGCGTGCTCGCGTGCAGGTCCAGGTGTACGCGGCAGACCTGGACGCCGAGACCGCGGTGGCCCGCGGCCGGGACCTGCGCACGCAGATCGACGCCGCCCCCGAGCCGGTGGGTGTCCTGGTGATCGCCGACGGCGCGAACACACTCACCCCCGCGGCGCCCGGCGGCTACGATCCCCAGTCCGAAGCGGTCCAGGCCGTCCTCGACGGCGCGCTGGCCGCCGGCGACGCCGCCGCGCTGACCCGCCTGCCCGAGGGCATCATCGGACGAGTCGCGTACCAGGTGCTCGCCGGCCTGGCTTCCCGGCCCGCCGCCGCCGCGCAACTGGCGTGCGCTGCGCCCTACGGTGTCGGCTATTTCGTCGGCACCTGGGCGCCGTGAGGGCGCGCCGGTGAGGCCGATCGCCGTCATCGGACCCACCGGGACCGGCAAGTCGCAACTTGCGCTGGAGCTCGCCGAGCGACTCGGCGGCGAGATCATCAATGCCGACGCGATGCAGCAGTACCGCGGCATGGATATCGGTACGGCGAAAGTGCCTGTGGCACAACGCCTAGGCGTACCGCATCACCAACTCGACGTCCTGGATGTCACCGACACCGCCACCGTCGCGCGCTATCAGCAGGCTGCGGTCGCCGACGTCGACGTGATCGCCGCGCGCGGCGCGGTGCCGGTCATCGTCGGCGGCTCGATGCTGTATCTGCAGTCCTTGCTGGACGATTGGGCCTTCCCGGCGACCGACCCGGTGGTGCGGACCCGATGGGAGGACCGGCTCGCCCAGATCGGGGTCTCGGCGCTGCACACCGAATTGGCCCGTCGCGATCCCGCCGCCGCCGCCACCATCCTGCCCAGCGACGGCCGCCGGATCGTACGGGCGTTGGAGGTGGTCGAGTTGACCGGGCGGCCCTTCGCGGCCTCGGCTCCGAACATCGCCAAACCGCCCCGGTGGGACACCGCGATCATCGGATTGGATTGCGCCACGGCGGTTCTCGATGAACGGCTGGCGGTCCGGACCGACACCATGTTCGAGACCGGACTGGTCGACGAGGTGCGCGATCTGCTGGGCCGCGGACTGCGTGGCGGCGTCACTGCGTCCCGCGCGCTGGGATACGCCCAGGTGCTCGACGCGATCGATGCCGGGGGTGTTCTTGCTGAGGTCGATCGCGCGCGGGAGTTGACGTTCATCGGCACCCGCCGCTACGTACGCCGGCAGCGATCCTGGTTCCGGCGCGACCACCGGATCCGGTGGCTCGACGGCGCGGCCGCGGGCCTGGCTGACGCCGCGGTGGAGCACTGGCGCCGCGTATCCTCGGGCCTATGATCCGCACCGTCGTCGAAGATGCCGGCGCAGCCGGTATCGGGGAGCGGCGCAGATGATATTCGCCAAGGGGCACGGCACCGAGAACGACTTCGTGGTGCTGCCCGATATCGGGGCGCGACTGGATCTGACGGTCCCGGTGGTGAGCGCGCTGTGCGACCGGCAGCGCGGATTGGGCGCCGACGGCGTGCTGCGCGTCATCACCGCGGGTGGTGCTGTGTCGGCCGGAGTGCTCGATCGCCTCCCCGGCGGTGTGACTGACGGCGACTGGTACATGGACTACCGCAATGCCGACGGTTCGGTGGCCCAGATGTGCGGCAACGGCGTACGGGTTTTCGCCCACTATCTGCGGGCCAGCGGTCTAGAGAATCGCGATGAATTCGTGGTGGGAACGCTGGCCGGCCCGCGGCCCGTCGTCGTCCACCGGGCCGATGAGTATCGCGCCGAGGTGACGGTGGAGATGGGTAAGGCCAACACGTTCGGCACCGGCGAGGCGACGGTCGGCGGACGGCGCGTGACGGGACTGGCGGTGGACGTCGGCAACCCACACCTGGCTTGCCTGGTTCCCGGTATGACTGAATCTGAACTGGCGGCGCTCGACGTCGCCGCCGCGGTCGGCTTCGATCGCGCCCAGTTTCCCGACGGGGTGAACGTCGAGGTGCTCACCGCGGCCCGTGATGGGGCGGTGTCGATGCGGGTCCACGAACGCGGGGTGGGGGAGACCCGTTCGTGCGGCACGGGGACGGTGGCCGCGGCCGTCGCCGCCCTGGCCGACCAGGATGCCGCCACCGGATCGCTACGGGTGCGGATTCCCGGCGGAGAGGTCGCCGTCGAGATCACCGAAGCGACCAGTTACCTGCGCGGACCGTCGATTCTGGTGGCCCATGGCGAGTTGGCGGAGGCCTGGTGGGCCGAGCACTGCTGACCGGTCGGGGGACGATATTCAGGTGCGCGACGTTGGACGGGCGTGACACCATCGAGGTACATGACTGATTCTGACCTAACCGGCCCTGAGCCCAGCCTCGGTGAGCTGGCACTCGAAGATCGTGCCGCGCTGCGCCGCGTGGCCGGGCTGTCGACCGAACTCGCCGACGTCTCCGAGGTTGAGTACCGGCAACTTCGACTGGAACGTGTTGTGCTGGTGGGTGTCTGGATGGAGGGCTCGGCCGCCGACGCCGACGCGAGCCTCGCGGAACTGGCCGCGCTGGCCGAGACGGCCGGGTCGGAAGTCCTGGAAGGCATGATCCAGCGCCGCGACAAACCTGACCCGGCCACCTACATCGGGTCGGGCAAGGCCCAGGAGCTTCGCCAGATCGTGGTCGCTACCGGTGCAGACACCGTCATCTGCGACGGCGAACTCAGCCCCGCCCAACTGAACGCCCTCGAGAAAATCGTCAAGGTCAAAGTCGTCGACCGCACCGCGCTGATCCTGGACATCTTCGCCCAGCACGCCACCAGTCGGGAGGGCAAAGCCCAGGTCGAACTGGCCCAGATGCAGTACATGCTGCCCAGATTGCGCGGCTGGGGTGAGTCGATGTCCCGGCAGGCCGGTGGCCGGGCCGGCGGCAGCGGCGGCGGTGTCGGCACCCGCGGCCCCGGGGAAACCAAGATCGAGACCGATCGCCGCCGTATCCGGGAGCGGATGTCGAGGCTGCGCCGGGAGATCAAGGACATGAAGCAGGTCCGCGACACCCAGCGCAGTCAGCGCCGCGGCAGCGAAGTCCCGTCCATCGCGATCGTCGGCTACACCAACGCCGGCAAATCGAGCCTGCTCAATGGGCTCACGGGTGCCGGGGTGCTGGTGCAGGACGCGTTGTTCGCCACCCTGGAGCCCACCACCCGACGCGGCGAATTCGATGACGGGCGCCCGGTAGTCCTCACCGACACCGTCGGGTTCGTCCGGCACCTTCCCACCCAGTTGATCGAGGCGTTCCGCTCCACCCTGGAAGAGGTGGTCGACGCCGATCTGCTGGTCCATGTCGTCGATGGTTCTGACGTCAACCCACTGGCCCAGATCGAGGCGGTGCGCCAGGTCATCGGCGAGGTGCAGGCCGACCATCACGCTGCGCCGGCGCCAGAATTGTTGGTGGTCAACAAGATTGATGCTGCGTCAGAGGTGACGCTGGCACAGTTGCGTCGCGCGCTGCCCGGTGCCGTCTTCGTCTCGGCGCACACCGGTGAAGGTCTGGAGCGGCTGCGCACCCGGCTGGGCGAGCTGGTGGAACCGCGTGAGGTCGCCGTCGACGTGACCATTCCCTACACCCGGGGCGATCTCGTCGCCCGCCTGCACGGCGAGGGGCGTATCGACGCGACCGAGCACACCGAAGACGGCACGCGCGTCAAGGCGCGGGTGCCGGCCGCGCTGGCTGCGGCCGTCGCGGAATACAGCACGAGCTAGATCGGGACCCATCAGGGGATTAGGCGACCAACCATCCGGTTGGTTATTCTCGGGGACAGATCTGCACCACTTCTGTCGGAGGTCATCCCATGGGCAACGCCGTCAAGTACACCCGCACCCTCTTCGAGCCCGAGCACGACCTGTTCCGGGAGTCCTTCCGGGCGTTCCTGGACAAGCAGGTCAAGCCCTTCCACGACCAGTGGGAGAAGGACAAGATCGTCGACCGCGCGGTGTGGCTGGAAGCGGGCAAGCAGGGTTTCCTGGGGATGGCGGTTCCGGAGGAGTACGGCGGCGGCGGCGACCCGGACTTCCGCTACAACACGATCGTCTGTGAGGAGGTCGTCGCAGGCCGCTACAGCGGGCTGGGCTTCTCACTGCACAACGACGTCATCGCGCCCTATTTGCTACATCAGACCAACGACGAGCAGAAGGCGCGCTGGCTGCCGAAGTTCTGCACCGGCGAGATGATCACCGCCATCGCGATGACCGAGCCAGGCACCGGCAGCGACCTCCAGGGCATCAAGACCAAGGCGGTCAGAGAAGGCGACCACTACATCCTCAACGGGTCGAAGACGTTCATCACCAACGGCATCAACGCCGACCTGGTGATCGTGGTGGCGCAGACCAACCCGGAGAAGGGCGCCCAGGGTTTCTCGCTGCTCGGCGTCGAGCGTGGGATGCCCGGCTTCGAGCGTGGCCGTCATCTGGACAAAGTGGGTCTTGACGCCCAGGACACCGCCGAATTGTCGTTCACCGACGTGAAGGTTCCGGTCGAGAACCTCATCGGCGAAGAGGGCATGGGCTTCATCTACCTCATGCAGAACCTGCCGCAGGAGCGACTGTCCATCGCGATCATGGCGGCCACCGCAATGGAAGCCGTGCTCGAGGAAACGCTGCAATACGTCAAGGAACGCAAAGCGTTCGGCAAACCGATCGGCTCCTTCCAGAACAGCCGATTCCTGCTCGCCGAATTGGCCACCGAGGCCACCGCGGTGCGCATCTTGACCGACGAATTCATCCGGCTGCATCTGGAAGACAAGCTCACCGCCGATCAGGCCGCGATGGCGAAGTGGTGGACCACCGAAGCGCAGGTCAAGCTGGTCGATCGCTGCCTGCAGTTGCATGGTGGCTACGGATACATGCGGGAATACAACGTGGCCCGGGCCTTCCTCGATGCCCGCGTGCAGACGATATACGGTGGCACCACCGAAATCATGAAGGAAATCATCGGCCGCAGTCTGGGTGTCTGAGAAGCTGAAAAAGGACACAGGCTCATTTCGTTTGCGTTCGGGTTCTATCTCGATTCAGAAACCCGAATCGGCAAATGCCGTGTGTCGTGCCACGCTTTCCCGGAAATGTGCAACCCTAAGTCTCAAGTTGCAGTCGAAGGGCATGTTGTCCGAACGCGGAAGGGCGACGCATGGCGCGGGTAGGTAGTCGGTTCACCAGGACAATGGGTCGATTGACGCTGGGCATCGCGGCGACAGCGGCCGCGGGGGCACTGGTGTTGCCCTCGGCGGTGGCCAGTCCGGAGAGCGATGCGGCAGATGCCATCAACCAGGCATGGGATGCCGCCGGGGCCTCCAGTTCCGAGGTCGGCGGTCGCGACGGCGACGTTTATCAGGTGGGCGACGGGTACGGACAGAAGTTCAGCGACGGCAAGATCTTCTACACCCCTGAGACGGGGGCGCACCTGATCTACGGCGCCATCCTCGACAAGTACGAGTCGCTCGGCGGCCCGGCAGACAGCGACCTCGGCTTCCCCAACAGCGACGAGGCGGCGGGCAGGATCGGCCCCAAGAGTCGGGGCAGCACCTTCGGGGCCAGCGACAAACCGGCGATCTTCTGGACTCCTGACACCGGCGCGTGGGCGGTGCGCGGAGCGATCAACGCTGCCTGGGACAAGCTCGGAGGCTCCTCCGGTGCCCTTGGCGTACCCACCGAGGACGAACGCTACGACGGCGACCTGGTACGCCAGAAGTTCACCGGCGGCGAGGTGGCGTGGAATCGGGTGTCCAACACCTTCACTACCGAACCGCCCGCGCTGGCCGACCAACTCGCCGGCCTGGAAGTCCCGCTGGATCCGACCACGCTGATCAATCTGGCCTGGCGTGGCAGCGGCGGACTGGGCGGTCCGTTGGGTGCGCGCCAGAGTGCGCAGACGCCGGTGGGCACCGACGGCGCTGCCCAGGGCTATGCCGGCGGCAAGATCTTCTTCTCGCCGCAGACCGGCGCCCACGCGGTCACCGGGGCGATCCTGTCGAAATATGAGTCCCTGGGCGGCCCGACGGGCGATCTGGGCTACCCGGTGGGCGCCGAGGTCGACGGCGGTGTGCCCAACAGCCGGGTCAGTTCCTTCAGCGCGCCGGACAAGCCGGTGATCTTCTGGACCCCCGACACCGGCGCCGTCGTCGTGCGCGGTGCGATCAACGCCGCGTGGGCCAAATTGGGCGGTGCCACCGGGGCGCTGGGCGTTCCGACCGATCCGCCGACTGTTAAGGGCGACACGGTCACCCAGACCTTCACCGGCGGTGAGCTTTCCTGGAACAAGGCGACCAATCAGTTCGGTTCCAAGCCCGGCGACCTTGCCGCGTCGCTGTCGGGATTGGAGTTGCCCGACGCGGTGGCGCAGGCGCCGGCTTCCCCGTCGTCGGACGGCAAGACCGACGAGAGCGGATGGCGCTGGTGGTGGCTGGCCCTGCTGCCGCTGCTGGGATTGCTGGGTCTGCTGGCGGTCATGGCGCAGCGCCGGTCGGGACCGAGGGGCGAGGTCGTCGAGAACGACCGGTACCTTGCCGGGGCCGACGACGATTACTGGCCCGGCACTCGGATCCGGCATGACGAGGTCCGCTACGACGAGATCCGCTACGACGAGATCCGCTACGACGATGACGACACGAGGGACTTGGGGGTGTGGTCGCCGCGGGCGCGCGAGGTCGTGGAGTCGGACTTCGACGCCGACGAGGACCGGATCGACACCGCGCCGACCCGCATTCCCAGCCAGGTTGAGACACCCGAGTATCCCGAGTATCGCGCCCCTGAGACGGACTGGGAATTCGCGGCTCCCCACGGGGCCGAGTCAGCGTCGGACGATCTGTTCGGTGCCGCGGGTGTGCGTGGCGGCGGCCGGCACTCGGCGGGCGAGGCGGCCTCTCCGGCCGCGTGGCGTCTTGAGCTTGATGAGATGAGCCGGCCCCGGCGTCGCCACGCGGTGGCTGAATCAACTGTGGCCGTCGCCCACGACGTGGTCGAGGAGCTTCGGCCCGAGCCCACGCCGTCGAACTCCGCGCCTGCCGAGGATCCGTGGCGTCCGGCGATCCACCTGCCACTGGCCGACCCGTTCCAGGCCCCCGAGGGTTACGTCATCAAGGGCAATACGCACTCCGGGCTGTATTACACCCCCGATTCGATGCTCTACGACAACACCATCCCCGAGGTCTGGTTCGCCAGCGAAGACCTGGCCCAGTCCAACGGGTTCGTCAAAGCGCCGGAGTAGCCGTCGCGGCCCTGGGGGCATCGTTGCCCGCCGGGTCAGATCTTCCGGATCACCGTGACGACCTTGCCCAGCACGACGGCGTCGTTGCCGGGGATCGGGTCGAAGGCCGGGTTGTGAGGCATCAGCCAGACCTGCCCGGGGGTCCGCTTGAAGGTCTTGACGGTGGCTTCGCCGTCGATCATCGCAGCGACGATGTCGCCGTTGTCGGCGACGTTCTGCTGCCTGATCACGACCCAGTCGCCGTCGCAGATCGCCGCGTCGACCATGGATTCGCCGACGACCTTCAACAGAAACAGCGATCCGTCGCCGACCAGCGCCCGGGGTAGCGGGAAGACGTCCTCGACTGCTTCCTCCGCCAGGATCGGCCCGCCGGCCGCAATGCGGCCGAGAACCGGGACATAGGTCGGCTCGGGGAGGGCGTCTGAACCCGCCGCGTCGGTGATGACGGGGGCAGAACTGTCGTCGATGCCGCGAACGTCGACGGCGCGGGGACGATTCGGATCCCGGCGCAGATACCCTTTCCGTTCCAGCGTGCGCAGTTGGTGGGCGACTGACGACGTTGAGGTCAGCCCGACGGCGTCGCCGATCTCACGGATACTCGGCGGGTAGCCGCGGGTGGTGACCGACGCGCGAATCACCTCCAGGATGGTGCGCTGGCGTTCGGTCAGGCCGGCTGCGCCGACGGCGGTGCCCGGTTTCTGCGTGGAATCGCTCATGCGGGCGAATGTAACCGGGATCGATCCGATTATCAAACATGTGTTCGACGTGTCGCCGACTTTCTGCTGCATATTCGCCCCGGCCGGTTTTGTCGGTGCGGTGTTCTATCGTTCGGACACGCTCGATCAAATGTTCTATATCGAACACACGGTCGAGTAATCTTTCGAACGCTAGAGCGAAGACTGGCGAAAGGATCGGAACATGACGGTTCTGGACGAACGACAGCTGATCGGGTGGAATTCCGGTTGCGCGCGGCCTGCGCCCGTGCCCGTCCGGGTCCGCGGCCAGGTGCGGCCCTACCGTCCGGCTCCGGTCCGGCCGGGCGTTGCCCCGCTGCGGTACCGGGGCACCGGTGCCAGCCGGTCACAGGCGCCGCATCCCCGCCGCCCGGTGAGCACCGCGGTCACGGTGGCCCTCGCCGGTGGCGCTGCCCTGATCACGATGTGGCTGGGGTCCCTGGCCCACTTCAGTGGCGGGCGGGCAGCCACGTCACCGGAGTCCCCCGACCGGCTGGCAGTGGTGCAGGTGCAGGCCGGTGAGACCCTTCAGCACGTAGCCGGACGGGTCGCGCCGGACATGCCGGTCGAGCAGGTCGTCAGTCGCATCCGGGAGCTCAACGACTTGGATTCGGTCGCCGTCGGCGCCGGCCAGACGTTGATCGCACCGCTCGGCTGACGTGCTGAGGCCCCGCCTGATGGCATCGTCGGGCGCGACACCGGTAGGCTCGCTGACGTCGCAGATGGTGTGCGGCAAGAGCGAGGGAGCAGTTATGCACTGTCCTTTCTGTCGTCACCCCGATTCGCGGGTTGTCGATTCGCGAGAGACCGACGAAGGTCAGGCGATCCGTCGGCGGCGATCCTGTCCGGAGTGCGGCCGCCGGTTCACGACGGTTGAGACCGCCGTCCTCGCCGTGGTGAAGCGCAGCGGTGTGACCGAGCCGTTCAGCCGGGAAAAAGTAGTGCGGGGTGTGCGGCGGGCCTGCCAGGGCCGCCAGGTGGACGACGACGCCCTCAACCTCCTGGCCCAGCAGGTGGAGGACAGCATCCGCGCCGGTGGCTCGGCCGAGGTTCCCAGTAACGAAGTGGGCCTTGCCATCCTCGGACCGCTGCGGGAACTCGACGAGGTCGCCTATCTGCGTTTCGCGTCGGTGTATCGCTCGTTCTCTTCTGCGGAGGACTTTGAGCGTGAGATCGAAGCACTGCGTGCCTACCGCGAGGTCGGCACCTCGAGCTGAGGGCCCGTGACCTGCACTGCCCTGGCCCGCTTACGGGAGGTGCCGAACTCCGTCGTCGACCACTCTTCCGGCCAGCACGACCCAGCCGTCGGCGCTCCACGTGGTGAAGATCTGCGAGCCCTTTCCCTGGGTGATGGTCAGATCGCGGTTGAGGTGCTCGGTCATGCGCACCGCGGCAGAACCGGTCGCTTCGTCCTCTGGCACGCCGATCTCGTTGGCGAACATCCGAGACCGGATGTGGCCGCGGTCGCGGTCGACCCAGGCCCACAGGTAGTGATAGCCGTCGTCGGCGTAATCGGCGGGGTCTGCGGCCAGCACCTGCTCCACCGACGACAGGTCGTGGATGACGAATTCCGGGCCCCAGTCGGCGCGCGCCACGACGGCGGTCAGATCGTCGGAGTACCGGACCGCCAGGATCCCGGCCGGTACCTGCAGGCTGCGAACCGGAGTTCCGCGTTCGCGTAACCACCAAGCCGCTCCCACCGTCGGGTGACCGGCGAAGGGCAATTCGATGGCCGGAGTGAAGATCCGGGCATGCGCCGTCGGGGAACCGGTGGCCGGCAGACCGATGAATACCGTCTCGCTGTAACCCAATTCCGTCGCGATGGCCTGTCGCCGCGGTGCGGGTGCGGTCGCCGCGTCGACGATCCCGAGCGGGTTGCCGAAATTCCCGTCGGCGTCGGTGAACACGCGAAGAACCGTGACATCGATGCCCATGCCCGCGAGATTACGCCGCGCCTGCGGCGTCTCCCGATCAGTCCTCAGGGCCGCCGGCAGCGTCGCCCTTGTAGTCGTCGGCGTGCTCGGCGAGGAACCGTTCGAACTCGGCACCCAGTTCATCGCCGCTGGGCAGGTCTTCGTCGCGCGCCAGCAGCGATCGGTTCTCCTGAGCCGAAACGAAAGCGTCGTACTGGTGCTCCAGGGCGCCGACCACCTGGGCCACTTCAGCCGAGGCTTCGACCTGCTCGTCGATCTTGCTGCGCACCGCCGCGGCAGCCTCGGTGAGCGCCACGAAGGGAAACTGCAGCGACCCCGACTCGGCGACCTGCTCCAGCAGTGCTTCTGCTGCAGCCGGATAGTCGGTCTGGGCCAGGTAGTGCGGAACGTGCACCGTGTAGCCCACGGACTCGTGCCCGTGCTGGGCCATCCGGAACTCGAGGAGATTGGACGCGCTGCTGGGCACCTGCACCTCGCCCACCCAGGGCTGGTGTCCGGCGAGGAGGTCGCGGTTGTTCGAGTGCGCCGTCATCGTCACCGGCCGGGTGTGCGGGACGGCCATCGGGATCGCGCCCAGCCCGATGGTGCGGCGCACGCCCAGCCGTTCGGCGAGCAGTCGGACCGCGGTGACGAACCGCTCCCATTGCAGGTCAGGTTCCATGCCGGCCAGCAGCAGAAACGGAGTGCCCGTACTGTCGCGCACCGCATAGAGATTGAGTTCGGGATCGTCGTAGGCGGTGAAGTGGTCGGTCTTGAAGGTCATCAGCGGCCGGCGGGAGCGATAGTCCAGCAGGTCGTCGATGGCGAACGATGCCACCAATTCGCTCTCCAGCGAGTTCTTCAGGTGCTGTGCGGCCAGCCGAACGGCGTGGCCGGCGTCGGAGAAGCCCTCGAGGGCGTGAATAAGGACCGGTCCCCGGCCATCGGACGACGCCAGTTGCGGTGCCGGGAATTCGAGTTCGTACATGCGGTCGTTGTGGCCTTGCTCGTCAGCCATGTTGCCTCCTCGCTCCATCAACGTGTCATAACGCTCGGACGGCCGTTCTCCTTCCCGGTCGAACTCGCTGTTCTCCAAAACCGTCCCAACCCCAGCATCTCATCAACAGCCGCCAATTCGTGCACAGACTGCGTCCGGTCGGGCTGCATGACGGCCGTTCTGACAGGGGGCGCTGACACCGTCGGCGCATGACCTCACATCATCCCGACTTCAGCTTCACCCGTCCCGGCGCGCTGATCGCCGCGCTGCCCGCCGTCCTGGGATTCGTCCCGGAGAAATCCCTGGTGCTGGTATCACTTGAGGACGGTCGCATGGGTGCTGTCATGCGCGCCGACCTCTCCGCCGATCTCATCGACAATCTGCACCGGCTCGCCGAACTCGCCGCAACGTCGGGGGCCGACGACGTGGTGGCGGTGATCGTCGATGCCGACGGGGCGCTGTGCCCCATGTGCAGCGCCGATCATCGGGAACTGTGTGACGCCCTGCGCGCGGAACTGGAACGCAACAGTGTCGGCCTGTACAGCGCTCACGTGGTCGACCGGGTCGAGTCCGGCGGCAGCTGGCACTGTGTCGACGGCTGCGGCGCCGGGGGAGCCGTGGAGGATCCGACGGCCTCGCCGATGGCTGCCGCCGCCGTCCTCGACGGCCGCCGACTCTACGGGCGCCGCGCCGACCTGCACGCCGTCATCGCGATCGCAGACCCGATCCGCTCACGGCGACTCATCGATCCGATCCGGGCTCATGCGGCGACCCGGCAGGCCCAGTGGCAGGCCGACCCGGACGGTAGCGGACGCCGTGATGTGGAGAAGGCTCTTGAGGTCGCGGCCCGTGTCTCGGCAGGCGAGCAGCCCAGCGACGCTGAGCTGGCCGAGCTGGCTTGCGGGTTGACCGACGTTGCGGTGCGGGACACTTTGTACGCACTCGCGGTCGGTGTCGACGCCGCTGCCGCGGAGGCGCTGTGGAGTGTGCTGGCGCGTTGCCTTCCGAACCCTTGGCGGGTGGAAGCGCTTGTCCTGCTGGCCTTCTCGGCATACGCGCGAGGCGACGGGCCGTTGGCCGGCATCTCGCTGGAGGCCGCCCTGCGCAGCGATCCCGACCATCGGATGGCCGGGATGCTCGACACCGCGCTGCAGTCCGGGATGCGTCCCGAACAGATCCGGGAACTGACCGGTACGGGCTACCGGCTGGCCAAGCGGCTCGGGGTGCGGCTGCCGCCCCGGCGCAGCTTCGGCCGGGCGGTTTAGACCTTCTCCACCTTGACGGCGTGGGCCATCTCGTGGGGCAGTTCGACGTTCTCGTGACCGCCGACCATGATGGTGACGTCGCCGTCGGGGCCGGTCTTAACGAGCACCCGGGCGTTGGGTACCACCCCGGCTTCTTTGAGCCGGCCGATCAGTGCGGCGTCGCCCTGAACGTGTTCGGTCAGTTGGCGCACGACGACGGCCACCGAGTCGCCCGACGGAAGCTCGGTCAAACGCACCAGGTCGAGGTCTGCGGCCTGGCCGGCTGACTCTTCAAGCCCCAGCAGCGCAAGGCCGGGGATGGGATTGCCGAACGGGGACACCGTGGGGTTGTCGAGCATCTGGACCAGGCGGCGTTCGACCTGCTCGCTCATCACATGCTCCCACCGGCAGGCCTCGGCATGCACTTCCTCCCAGGGCAGCCCGATCACGTCGACAAGCAGACGCTCGGCCAGCCGGTGCTTGCGCATCACCGCGATCGCCAGCCGCCGCCCCTTGTCGGTCAATTCCAGGTGCCGATCCCCGGCTACCTGGAGCAGACCGTCGCGCTCCATCCGCGACACCGTCTGGCTCACCGTCGGGCCGCTCTGCTCCAGTCGCTCGGCGATGCGGGCCCGAAGCGGTACCACTCCTTCTTCTTCGAGGTCGTAGATGGTGCGCAGGTACATCTCGGTGGTATCGACCAGATCGTTCATAAGGGCACCCTCCGTCGCTCGATGAGTCTACTTCCCAGCTGCGGTAACAGGTCGGTCGCGAGGGGTGGGACGTCGTGACAGCAGTGTGCCCGCCGGGACGGTCCGGCGGGCACACTGGGGTTGTTGGCTGGCGGTTAGCTCGCGTAGGAGCGGAGTTTCTCGGCCCGGTCGCCGTTACGCAGTTTGGTCATCACTTCACGTTCGATCTGGCGTACGCGCTCGCGCGACAACCCGAACAGCTTGCCGATCTGATCGAGGGTGCGGGGTTGGCCGTCGTCGAGACCGAACCTAAGCCGGATCACCTGCTGTTCGCGTTCGTTGAGCGTCGCGAGCACATGCCGGATGTCGGTGTGCAGCAACTCGGCGATCACCGCGTTCTCGGCCGACATCCCTTCGGCGTCCTCGATGAAGTCGCCGAGCGGGGCTTCCTCGTCGGTGCCGACCGGCATGTCCAGGCTGACCGGATCGCGGCTGTGTTCCAGCAGATCGTTGATCTTGTCGACCGCGATGCCCGACTCCTCTGCGAGTTCATCATCGGTGGCCTCGCGTCCCAGCTGCTGGTGCAACTCGCGCTTGATCCGCGCCAGTTTGTTGACCTGCTCCACCAGATGCACGGGCAGCCGGATCGTCCGGCTCTGGTCGGCCATCCCGCGAGTGATGGCCTGCCGGATCCACCAGGTGGCGTAGGTCGAGAACTTGAATCCCTTTGTGTAATCGAACTTTTCCATCGCGCGGATCAGGCCCAGGTTGCCTTCCTGGATGAGATCCAGCAGTGGCATCCCGCGTCCGGTGTAACGCTTGGCCAGCGAAACCACCAATCTCAGGTTGGCCTCCAGAAGGTGCCGGCGCGCGGCCTGGCCGTCACGCACCACGGCCGTCAGATCGCGTTTGCGACTGTCGCTCAGGCGTTTCCGCGTCTCCAGCAGGTGCTGGGCAAAGAGGCCGGCCTCGATGCGTTTGGCCAACTCCACTTCGTCCTCGGCGGACAGCAAGGCGGTCTTGCCGATTCCGTTGAGATACACGCGCACAAGGTCGGCGGCGGGACTCTGCGCATCGAGATCGCGGTCAAACCGGGTGGTGGTGGCGTTTGCCATTGGGTGCCTCCTGATCGGCTCCGACTGTCGAAGTGTCCAACGGTCGACTGGTGTACAGAGTTCCCGCTTCGAGGCGATCTCACACGCTCTGAACTGGGGAAATGCGAAGCCGGTTTAAGAATGTCCTGAGAATGACCGGAGAGGTCCGGTCAGTGGGCGCGTTCTTCGCCGCGCTGGGCGGAATGTGGCTGCGCCTGGCTGGTATGGCTGATGCCCGCTTCGAGTGCGCGGTGCTCGGCGTGCGGGAACAGCGCGGTGCGCTGCGGGGCATCGGGGTACCGGCGCGGTTCCTCGGCACGCCTCGGTGGCCGGTCGTTGGCGATCAGGACCGCGATCCACGGCAGAGGGATCGACGCTGCCAGAATCGCCAGCGAGAGAAGGCCGTTGTGCCAGATGCCGTACGCGATGGCTGCCGCCAGGAAGGCGGGGATGCGCCAGAACATGATCTTGAGGTACTTGCGGACTCGGGCCCGGTGCTGTTCCTCGTAGGAGTAATCCGCCCGGGTGATGAGCACCGGCCGGCCCTCGTCGTCGAAATCCAGCTCGGGCGCCATGTCGACACTGTTCCACAACGGTGGTCGTCCAAACGAGGGGCTTTTTGTGACGACTGTCTTACCGCGATGGGGATCGGGCGGGCAGAATGATCCCATGCAGCAGACCGATACCCTCGAACGCACCGACAGCGACGAACGCGTCGACGACGGGTCCGACAGCGACAGGCCGAAGCACTTCCACTACGTCAAGAAGGACAAGATCGCCGAGAGCGCCGTCATGGGAACCCATGTCGTGGCGCTGTGTGGCGAGGTGTTTCCCGTGACCAGGGCGGCAAAGCCAGGTTCGCCGGTGTGCCCGGACTGCAAGCGGATCTACGCGACGCTCAAGAACGCCTGACCGTCGCGGGTTGCGACACCAGGCCCACTGCACGCTCGTCAGCGTCTGACGTTCCGTTCCGGTTGCGCCGGCGCGCCCGCCATTGCCGCCAATGGGGTTCGGGCGCCGGCCATTCTTCCTCGATGGCCGCGTTCAGTTCGGCGCCCATCATGATGGCGAAGCCGAGAAAAAACGTGAACAGCAGGAATGCGATCGGTGTCGCAAGTGCCCCGTAGGTGTAGCCGGTGTGGGTGATGTACTGCAGGTAGACCCGCAAACCCGCGGTCGCCACCACGAAGACCGCGGTGGCCAGCACCGCACCCCACACCAGACGGTGGGTGGGCAGGGGAGCGGGTAACGAGACGCGGTAAAGAATCGTCACCACGACCACCAGGCCGACGGCCAGCATCGGGTAGTACCCGAACCGCAGGATGTTTTCCCAACTTTGCGGAATGTGCGCGCCGATCGTCCGGGGACCCAGGGCCAGCAGCGGGGACGCGGCGATGACGCACAGCAACCCCACGACGTAGATCCCGAGCGCGAAGAGCCGTTGCCGCACCGGATGCCGTAACGGTGTCTGACCATGCGCCTCGACGACCGAATCAACGTAGGCCGAGACGGCCGACGATCCGGCCCACAAGCTGATCACGAAGCCCAGGGACACCACCTCGCCGCGCGCGCCGGACGCGATGTCCTGGACGGTCGGCTCGATGATTTCACTGACGATGTTCTTGGAGAAGAAGCTGTTCGAGGTGCTGATCAGCTGGCGCTGGATGGTCGGCAGGGTGTCCGGTCCGAATAGCGGCGCAACATAGGCCAGGCTGCCCAGCAGCCCGAGCAACAACGGCGGCAGCGACAACACCGACCAGAATCCCGCCTGAGCCGACTCCGAGAAGATCGAGTCGTCCCAGCTTTTGGATAGCGTGCGTTTGATCAGACGCCACACGTGGTGGCGCGAGGGGTTTGGCGGCGCGCGGTCGGTCATGACTTGTCGGCGTTCTCGGTGGACCGCGCTACCGCCGCACCGAGCGAGGAATCAGGCGTCGGCCTGGCTGACTTCGATGACCGCCTCAAGTTCGATCAGTCTGGCCTGGTGCTCTTTGGCGTGGTGCTGGCAGAAGAGCAGCTCGGCACCTGAAGGGAGCGTTGCCCGGACGCGGGCAGCGGCCCCGCAGCGGTCGCAGCGATCAGCCCTGGTCAGTTCCGGACTGGTCAGCATTGCGTTCATGGGCTCCTCCGTGGGTGCTCATTGATCCCGCCGAAACCGGGGGTATCTCTACTTTGTCAGACGTTCCGATCGCGGCGCTTGTTCCCCGGTCGCAATCATGTGTCGTGTCTCACGTTCGGAGCGAATTCAGGCATCGTGGTGCCTATGGAGACCATACTCACCCACCTGTGCGGCGCGCGGGATTGGGAGAACGCGCTGCCTGCCGGCGAAGTGCGACCGGAATCGCTGGGCGATGCCGGCTTCGTTCACCTGTCGGCGCCCTGGCAGGTTCATCTGCCGGCGAACCGGCTGTTCAGCGGCCGCGCCGATCTGGTGGTTCTCTATGTCGACCCGACGCGGCTGACGTCTCCGCTGCGGTGGGAGCCCGGCGTGCCCACCGACCCGGAATCGATGCTGTTCCCGCACCTGTACGGGGTGCTGCCGGTCTCCGCGGTGGTCGATGTGCAGCCCTACCGGCCCGGTCCCGACGGCCGGTTCGCACCGCTTGCCTTCCCGGGGGAGTCATAGGCTGCTGCACGTGGGGAAGGCACCGAAGCTCATAGTCCGTGATGTTGCCGACATACCGTTGCGTGAGGTCTCCGGCCTGGCCGTGACAGGAGGGCTACTTCTGGCTGTCGGGGACCACGACCCGGTGATCTTCACCGCGGAGTTGGAGCCATGGCCGCTGCAGTGGGAGGGGATCGATCTTGCCGATCTCGATCTGCCCGAGGGCGGCGTCCAATTCGAGGCGTTGGAGACCACCGGCGAGCAGACCGTCCTGGTGCTTCAGGAGCAGCCTGCCCGCGTACTGCAGATCGACCTGTCCGGGCCGACGCTGACCGGGACCTTGCTGCTAGACGTACCCATGGGACATCGGCTGCGGCAAGGGTGGTTGGGCGACCGGTCCTCCCGCGGCGAGTCGCTGCTGCTGACCGAGCGCGGTCACCTGCTGGTCGTTGAGGAGAAAGATCCGCCGGCAATCCTGGAGTTCGGGCCGCCGGGGGACGCTCCAGTCGGGTGGCGCCGGGGAGGCCGGCCCACACCGCCGGCGCCCGGGGACGCGCGACTGACCGTGCTCGCGACGTGGTGGCTCGGTGACGGCATGCAAGGGGCGATGCCCGACATCAGTGACGCCACCGTCGGGCCCGACGGGCGGTTGTACCTGGTGTCGGATCAGGGCAGTGCGATCGCCCGCATGCCCGACATCCTCGATCCGGCGGGCGGAACGGTGGAACCAACGGCGATGTGGCGGATCGCCGGCAGCCCGAAGAATGCTGAGGGCCTGGTCATCCTCGCCGACGGAACGCCGCTGATCGCTCTCGACACCAAGGCGCCGCGAGGCAACATCCTCCGACTCGCACCGCTGCCGTTGGACGAGTGATCCCGGCGGTTTCGTCAGGTGCACGCAACCGCGCCGAGACGAAAAGCGTTGGCGCGGTGGGCTAGCGACTTCCTAACCCACCGCGGGTCGCGGCCGCGGGCTTGACGTCACCGGAGTGTGCCGTCCGGCTTGCCGCCTTGCGGGCGGCAATGACGACCGGTGGCGGGTCGGGCACCGGCGCCTCGGCTACCGGCGCCTCGGCTACCGGCGCTGCGGGGGCCGGCGCTTCGGCCACCGGAACAACGACAGAACTCACTGCCGGCGGGGGCGACACCGGCGCGGCGACTGTCGTCGCGGCGGCGATCACCTTGGGATCGTTGCGGAAGTAGGCGGCGTCAACCTGCTTGCTGCAACGTGGCCTCCTGCGACTTCAGCCAAGGGTTGACTACCACCAGCGGCAACGTCGGCGTCGGAACCAGATAACTCGTCGTCACCCCGCCTTGGGAATTGACGGTCGTTGTGACGTTCCTCGCCGGGACCGTGCTCAGGTTCGTCAGCATCGAAGGAACGTGGACGAGTTGCGCCCCGGCGATCGCGTTCTGGACGGCCAGGAGGTTCCCCGGCCGGTCCGGGAAGTCGGCGTACCCGTCGTACTGGCCGGTCACCGCCTTGGTGTTGAACTCGCTGTCCACGGGGGGCCGGTAGGTGTAGTTGAGCAGGGCGTCGTAACGGTTTTTGTTGAAGTAAATGCGGCTCGAATCAGCAACGACGACGACATCGAGTTGGGTCTTGCCGGGAGCGGTCGCACTCGACGCCAGCCGCCGCAGTTCCTCGTCGGCGACCAATGCGCCGGCTGACAATCCGACGATGGTGACGTGCTCTCCGGGCTTGAGTTGCTTGACGGCAGTCTGCAGGGCGGCGTCGAGGTTGTTGGCCCCCACGTTGATTGACTGTTCGAGGGTCAGTCCGGTGGTGCCGCCGGCAAGGCGAGCCTGCTGCGGCCAGGACACGTTCTGGCGCTGATAGCTGCCGAACATGCCGCTCAGGAGGTTCGCCATCGCAAGGTCGGACAGGTCGCCGGCCGCCATGCCGTTGACCATTAATGCCACATTCGCGGCTTGAGCGCCTGCTGCGGCAGGCAGTGCCACACCTGCGGCGGCAAGGCCTATACCCATCGCGCGCAACATCTTTCGCATGTCACTTCCCTTTCCCGATGTGCCGAGCGGATGCCCGGGTCATCCCGCTGACGCGGAACGCCGACTGGCGGTCCGTGCTGCTGCTGCGGGCTTGGCAGTTTGCGACCGGACGTCGTCGGAGCGGTCGGATCGTGGGGTGGCGGCCCCGCGGTGAGCGGACGGGTGCGGTGCTTCAGTGGTGTCTGACGCGGAGGCCCGATCCGTTAACGGCGTCACGGCTGGCGGGTTCGACCCGCCGGTCGGGTCGACCGGAGTAGTTGCTGCAGGTTTCGGCGCGTCCGTCCTGGTCACCGGTATGACGGCGGCCGCCGCGGTAGCCGGGGAAACCGGGGCGGTCACGGTGGCCGGGGCCACGTTGGTCACGGTGGCCGGGGCCACGTTGGTCACGGTGGCCGGGGCCACGGCGGCCGGGGTCGCGCTGACGGCGCTGTTCGCGGCGACGGATGCGACCGCGCCCGCAGCCTTGCTGTCATTACGCACATATCCGGAGTCGACGGTCTTGCGGAGGGATGCTTCCTGTGACTTCAGGGCGGGGAACAACTGGACGAGAGGCAGATGGGCGGCCGGCACGAAGTACCGTGTCGTGACCCCGCCCAGGGCGTTCGTCGTGACGGTGACGTTCTTTGCCGGAACCGTTGACAGGGTGGTGAACATGCTCGGAACGTGCGTCAGGATCTCACCGGCGATGGCGTTGGCGACAGCCAGGACGTTCCACGGCCGGTCGGGGAAGTCGGCGAACCCGTCGTATTCGGCGGCCACGACGAGGGTGTCGAACTTGGTCTGTGCCGGCGGTCAATACTGGTAATTCAGCGTTGTGTCAAGACGGTTGTCGTTGAACGGGATTCGGCTGGAATCGGCGACCACGACGAAGGTCAGCTTGCTCTTGTCGGGGGCGTGGGGGTTGTCGAGCAGCTTGCGGATTTCATCGTCGGCCACCAGCGAACCGGCCGATAGGCCCACCACCGTCACATGCTCGTTCGGCCCGATCTTGGTAAGCGCATTCCCGATGGCCGCATCGAGGTTGGTGACGCCCTGGCTGACGGATTCGGTAAGGGTCAAGCCCTTCGTGCCGTTGGCCGGCCGAGCCTGCATCGGCCACGGGACGTCTGTTCTTTCATAGGACCCGAACATGCCGCCCAGCACGTTCGACATCACCAGGTCGGGTAGGGTCCCGGTGCCTATCCCGTTGAGCATCAGAGCCTGGTTGGCGGCCACTGACGGTGCCGCTGAACCGAACGCGATTGCTGTGAGGGTCCCCATTGCAGCTACGGCGAACCCTAAAGAGCCTGTGAATTTTCTCACTGTAAAACCCGTTTCTCTCACAAGAACCCGACATCGTGAGCGTAACGACGCGGAAACGGGCGGTTCGGCTGGTATTTTTGGCTCTTCTGACCCTTCCGTGGGTCGGTTTTGGCGCTGATGGGGCGCACGTCGTTGTCGCTTAGGGTTTCTGGCTTGTCGAAGGTCAGGAACCAAGGGAGCGGGCAACGACGTGCGCAATGTGAGGGTATGGCGGGCG
>CAIRCP010000240.1 GCA_903877095.1 uncultured Actinomycetes bacterium
ACGCGGATTCCGTCCCCGCACAAGCCCGGACCGGATGCGGGTAGAACTGGCCAAGGAACTCATCGCCGACGTCCGGCGTTTCGACGAACAACTGGCCTCCAACGCCAAGACGATGACCGCGCTGCTCGACGAGCACGGCACTCTAACTTTGGTATCGGGCAGATCGCCACGTCGCCGGACCACTCGGCGGTGTCGTGCGAAGTGATTCTGCGGCGGGCGGGCATTTCGCTGACCCACCTTCGGCAGATCCGCTCGGCTTCTGGTCAGGAGAAGGCCATCGTGCGTGCGGCAGCAGCGGCGGGCATGTTCGCGCTCTCGACGGTGTGCACCCGCAGTGTCTTCCTCCGATCGGGGACTGACCTGGCGCCTGTGTCCACGAAGTGGACCGCTCGCGCCGAGGACGGCTCCACGGTCACTCTCAAGGTCAGCACCAAGGGGGCGAAGGCGGTGCTGAAAGCCGCGATGAAAGACCTTGCAGATGTAGGACTTCCGCAGGCAGAGGTAACCGACTTGGTGATGTCTGACGAGCTCGCTCGGCTCTTCGTGGATACCCTCGCCTCGCCCTCGAAGGGCGACAGCAACTGATGCCTGTGTGCTTCACCGTTGAACTCCTCAACGGCACCTTTCGAGGCCGCTCGGGAGATCAGACGGCGACAGCATGGCCCCCTTCGCCGGTCCGGCTGATAGGGGCGCTGCTGAGCGGGGCTCACAACCTCGACGGTGCTGACCCCGCAACACCGTCAGGGCCGTGCGCCTCCGCTCGGCGGGCGCTGGAGACCGTTATCGCCGCGCCCCCGCCGATCATCGTCACCCCTGAAGAGCCACTGGAGTTGGCCGGCGGCACCACATGGTTCGCGCCCAGAACCGGGGACGGTGAAGCGATCAAGAAACTCGTGGAAGCCCCCGGCGTTGCCGCTTCCTCTAACCGGACATTGAAGCCTCGCACCGTTTCTCTACTTCCGGTGGGGAGTGTGATCCGCTATTACGTCGACGCGGACATCGCCGACGGTGAGCAGTGGGAAGCGTTGTGTTCAGCCGCGCATTCTGTGCCGTACTTCGGATCCTCGGTCGATCACGCACAGGTCACCGTCGAACGCGTCGAAGCGGAGCCGGAGTACGCCCTCGGCGGGCATGTCTGGGGTCCGCTAGCGCCGGATTCGAATCGGACGGGTCGTGCGCTGAGGACGTGGACCCGCGAAACCCTCGCATGGTTCGACGATGTGCACAGGGCGGGAGGAGAGTCCATCGCCGACTGGCGCATCACCACGACAACGTATGCCCACGTCGCACCGACTCCCGGGGCATCAATATTCCGGGGCTGCGGCGACTTCCACATGCTTACCCTGAACTCCCCGATTACGTTGCGTGAGTTCGCCTCCCGCGTCGCGGGAGAACCGGAATGGGTCGGCGCGGACATCTTCCCTGCAGTCGAATTCAACGCCCCCGACAGGGTTCGCGGTTTCGGCCTGTACGGCGCCGGAACCGGCGAGGCTCTTGCCGCTGCGCCGGCGGATCTCGCAGCGGGGGCAGACGCCCCCGGCTCGTTCACATCCTGGAATCGGTCGACGTGGTGCGGCCCCGCTCGGGTGTGGCAGTCGGCCACCGCGGCTGCCGACCACCGCGACGCGCGGGTTGCGCGCAAGCAGCTGGACGCCGATCTGCGTAGATACGGACTGAGGCTGACGGAAATTTCGAGCAGGCCGTTTACGCGCTGGCACAGCAAGCGGCTGAGCGTGCCCCCCAACTACGGCCTGTGGTTCGTTACCGCCGAATGCGCGGAGCCGCAGGAAGATCCGATCGCAGGCCCGGTTCGGATCGGCGAATGCCTCTCGTCCGGAGCCGGGCTGATGACTCCATGCCGACCGCGATAGGGGACACCGAGATGAGCGAACTTTCCGACTTCCCGACCTTCGCCGAGTTCCTCCGAGCAGCTACCGGCAAGGATCCGTTCCCGTGGCAGGTGCGGCTGGCAGACCACGTTAAGCGGTTCGGTCGGTTTCCTGACGCGATCACCGTCCAGACCGGCCTGGGAAAAACAACTAGCATGCTGGTACACCTGCATGCCCTAGCCCTCGACGTGCATCTCAACGGAGCTAAGCACCGGACGTTCCCCCTCCGGTGCTTCCACATCGTGGAACGCCGGGAGGTCGTGGACACGTCGTTCGTGCTGGCGCAGAAGGCCGCCGAAGCGGTGAATACCGCCGTGGAACCCGACTCCACTCTCTATCCAGTCCGGGATGCGCTGAGCCGGCTCATCCCCGCAGAGATGGCGGACTTCGAGCCCATCGTGTCCACGGTGTCGCTGCACGGCGGGATCCACACCCGCGGTGACTGGTTGCGCCCGGTCGGCGCCATGCTGGTCACCGCAACCGTGACGCAGATCGCCTCCCGCGCGCTGTTCCGGGGTGTCGGCGTCAGCCAGAACACCAGCCCACTGCACGCCGCGGTGACGGGCATGGATCGGGTGATTCTCGTCGACGAGCCGCACCTGTCGGAAGCGGCTATCGCTGCGTTGAAGGACGCTGAGGCGGTTCAGTCCGCCGCGGCTGTCGACATCGGCGTTCCCGTCGGTCAGACGGTGATCCTCGGGGCAACCGCGCCCGCACATCTGCTCTTCGGCGAGCCTCTCACCACCGATGAAAGCGACGCGCGACATCCTGTCGCCGGCATCCGGCTGCGCGCGGCCAAGACGATCTCGCTGATCACTGTCGAGGGCACCCGAGCACCTGACGTGCAGAAGAAGCTCGTCGACGCGATGGCGAACGCCGCTCTCGACGCGCACGCGCGGGACACCCGGCGAGGAACTGATCAGCCGGGAGGCGAACATGGTGTCCTGGTATTCGTCAACACAGTAAAAATGGCTCAGAGGGTGAATGCGGCGCTGTTGAAAACCGGCGCCCACAGCGGACGTCTGCGGCTGGTTCACGGGCGCCTGCGCCGCTCAGACCGCCCGGAGCTGGATCTCTGCCCGGGTGACATCACGGTGGCGACGCAGACGCTGGAAGTCGGCGCGGACATCGACGGCTTCGAGGTGATCACCCAGGTCTCCTCGCTGTCTTCGCTGATTCAACGAGCTGGGCGCTGCAACCGTTACGGCCTCCTGACCGAGTCGCGGGTTCTGGTGTTCGCCGGAAGGATCGTCAAGGCCCCCGGCTCTTCCGACGACGCCGACAGCGGACCCGAAGGAAGTGATGCCGGCACCGGAGAGCTCGAGATCGCCGTGTCCGGAGAAAGCATCCTCGACGGTGGAACTCTCGCCGTGTATGGGGATCAGGCCACGGCTCTGCTGGCCGCCCTCACTGTCCTCACCGACGGCGGCCGGACAGCGATCCCTGCTGCGCCGGCGGACATCGCTGCACTGCGGGATGCCGCGGTCGCCGTCGCCGGTACGGATGTCCTGGACCCGCCGATTCGCACCGCGACCCTGCGGCCGCAGGTCGCCCGATTCGCGGCCTACACAGATCCGGGTACCGACTTCCCCCTTGAAGCGTTCCTGTCGGGTCCGGATACCCGGCGCAACATCGATGTCGCCATCGCCTGGCGAAACGCTGAGACATTGGACCTCCTCGACGATGTCGGTGTCCACGATGATGAAACGGTTCAGGTCTCGCTGCCGGCCCTGGTGGACCTGCTGGAGCTCGCCAGCAACGCGAAGCTGAAGCCCGTGGCCTATCTGGACGACCTCGACGCCGGTGTCGTCGAGGTAGGCGGGGAGAGCAAGTACCGGACCGACACCCGTGGAGTTCTCCAGATGGTTCGGCTGCGCTCAGGGCGGGGGTGGGTGACACCTTCGGCACTTCGTGACATCACCCCGGGAGCGCTGGTGGTTCTGGACACCCAGTTAGGGGGCTACATCGACACCAGCGGTGGGGCCCCGGGGTTCGACCCGCAGTCCCGGACGAAAGTGACCGACGTATCGGAGGCGGTCGCCTGCCGGAGCGGCCGGGGACGCTATCTGCTCACCGACGACGGCATGGTCGCCGAATTGAACGAGGAATTCTCTGCCGACAGCAGCGGCCGCGGTGCTGCAGATCGAGCCGAGGAGTCGCTGCGGGCAGTCGGGGCGATCGCCGATACCGTGGCGGTCACGGTCATTCCCCTCGCCGCCGAGGATTCCGCCGGCGACAGTGACGACGGACCAATGTTGCGCTTCGTGATCTCTCTCAACGACGGAAGTAGTGATATGGGCTCGAACACCTGCCGCGCAGTTCTTCTCGCCGACCACTGCCACCAGGTGGGGCAGTGGTCCATGCACTCGGCGGATGTTCTTCCGCTGCGAAACGTCGAAGCGGCGGCGATCGTTGAGGCGGGAAAACGCCACGACCACGGCAAGGCTGATCGGGCGTTTCAGGCTTCCATGGGACACCGCGGCGATCCGCTCACCGCCGCGTGGGCCAAGAGCACCAGGGACCGTAGCTCCGCTGAGCGGCGACGACTGCGCGAGCAGGCCGGACTATCCGGCGACTGGCGCCACGAGGTGGCGAGCGCGGAAGGGATCGTCGACCCACTGACCCGGCATCTTGTGGTGTCCCACCACATGTGGGGACGGCCACTGATTGTCCACCCCGACGACGAGGGCGGTCCGGACTCCAGAATCACCCGCCATGTCGAGACGTTCGACGCATTGACCGACCATTACGGGCCGTGGGGGCTGGCGCTGCTGGAGACGGTGATGCGTTGGGCCGACCACCGCGCGTCGGCGTACCCGAAGACCTACGCGCTGGACCCGTTACCGGTTCGTGCCGAACCGATCCGCACTCCGAGGTGCTTCGTCGCCGATGAGCCTGCCCACGAGCTGCGCCTGCCCGGACTGACCGCCTCGCCTCTGCCCGGCACGCTGGCAGCGATCGGGCTGCTGGACCGGATCGTGCGCGACGGCCTGGATCCGGACGCGACGATCCGCTGGGAGCCGGGAACCGGCATCCCGGTGATCGGAACGTCGCGGGACATCCGCCGCGAGGTGCAGGAAATGACCCACGACACCGAACCGTGGCAGCACATCGCGCGGTGGCTCAAGAAGATCGGCGGGGACAAGGCAGAGCTCACCGGCAGTCACGCCAAAGTCCCCATGCCGGAAGCGTTCGACCTGCGCGGCATACCCGACGCGGGAGACAACGCAGAGCTTCTCCACCAGCTTCTCCCCGACACACAGAAACTGGAGCCGAATACGGATCCGAAGAAGGATCCGACTTTTCGACTCCGCTGTCTGCTCATCCACAACAACAGCACCCCATTCACAGCGGCGCTGATCGCCTCGCCGACGGAGCACTTCTTCAACCCCGCGGCGGGCTACGTCGACCTGGAGGAGTGTAAGCCTGGCGGGGTAGACATCCACCCTCACATCTACCCGGGACTCCGCACCCGCCGCGACACCCTCTCCTGGGCGCTGGCGGGATACCGTGCCCTGGGTTGGGGCGCGGTCCACAGCGGCAGCGCCCACGTGGTTCTTCCCACGCCCACACGGTGGACCACCGTCGCCGGCTACCGGGCTCTGACCGCCGCCGGCGGACTCCCTGCGAAAGGCCCGTCGCGCACCTGGGCACGCACCGCAGCTCGGCTGAGCCAGCAGCAGTCGGTGTGGGCGCCCGCCGATGGCAGCGACTGACCCGTGGCCACCACACCCCGCACCAGCCTGCCGACTTTGAGCAGGCGGCTGGGCGTTCTGACGCTGGAGCACGCGCGACTGACAATCGAGGGTGAGTCCGTCGTCGCGCACACCGGCGATGGGGTGCTGGCGATTCCGGTAGAGACACTCACTGCGGTGTTCCTCGGGCCAGGGACATCGGTCACCCAGCAGGTTGCGGTACGGTTCGCCGACGCCGGAACCACGCTGGTGTGGACCGGATCCGGAGCTGTGCGCGCCTACGGTGCAGTCACGCCACTGGCGGTCCAAGCGCATCTACTGCACCGCCAGGTCACGCTGTGGGCGGACCGGCGCCAGCGCTTGGCGGTGGCCCGCCGCATGTATGCGCTGAGGTTTCCCGACGACGATTCGTCCAGATGGACGATGCATGAGCTGCGGGCGGCGGAAGGTCGGCGGGTTCGTGACCGGTACCGGCAGGTGGCGGCAACTAACGGCATCGCGTGGAAGGTTCGGGATACCGACTGGGACCGGTCCGACGACCTCAACCGGGCAATCACCACGGCGTATCAGGCTCTCTACGGCGCAGCTCTGGCCGTGATCCTGGCACTGGGTCTGCACCCAGGGCTGGGATTCATCCACACCGGCAAGGCACAGTCTCTGGTGTACGACATCGCCGACCTCCACAAGACCGGGATGGGGTTGGAAACAGCTGTGGCCGCTTACCTCGACAGCCGAGGGAGTGTCGAACGCGCCACCCGGGCGGCGATGAATCGGCAGATGCACGCTCATCGGGTTTTACCGTCGATGATCGCCGCGGTGCACGCTCTGTTGGGCGCCGAAGCGGTCACTGTCGAGGATCTCACTCGCGACGATCTCCAGCTGTTCGACCTCCGGGGTGATGTGCCGGCCGGACGCAACTACGGGGAGGAAGGAGTTCCGTTCTAGTCGTCGTGCACTGCGTGAATGCGCCGGCGCCGGCTAAGGCGCTGCGGCGGCTACTGACCGCGGTCAGCGCCGGGCTGCTTATCGGTGACGTCAGCCGACGCGTCGCGGATGCCGTGATTGCCCGGATCGAAGTGGAAATACAGATGAAAGGTGGCCGCGCAACCGTGATCACCCAGAGCAATTCCCCGCAAGGATTCGACGTGTGTTTCTTCGGCCATGAACCGATGGTCGAAATTGACGGGCTGAAACTGTCGCGTGTCAGATTCTCTCAGGAAAAAGTTTCCGAAAACCGCGATACGATCTGATTCGCCGCTGGTCGGCTTCTATGAACTCCGCAGGCGCGGAGGTGCTTCCTGGGTCAGCTCGGCGGCGGGGGCGGCGGCCTGATGAACTCCGCAGGCGCGGAGGTGCTTCCAGCCCGGCCGGCGTCGCACGCACGCCGCCACCATGAACTCCGCAGGCGCGGAGGTGCTTCCGACGTCGCCGGGGCTGCCGCAGTGGCCGGCGATGAACTCCGCAGGCGCGGAGGTGCTTCACTCCCAGGCTGCGTCCGAGCCGGCGCACAGGCTGCGTCCGAGCCGGCGCACCCGCATGAACTCCGCAGGCGCGGAGGTGCTTCCGAACACGATCATGCGGCCGCCGCGGTGGATGCATGAACTCCGCAGGCGCGGAGGTGCTTCTTGACCTACGAAGCCGGCGGCCGCGCCGCCTCGATGAACTCCGCAGGCGCGGAGGTGCTTCCCAACTGCTCGGCGCTGTTGAACGCCGTCTCGAATGAACTCCGCAGGCGCGGAGGTGCTTCCGTGCTGCGTGCTAGAACACACACGCTGACATTATGAACTCCGCAGGCGCGGAGGTGCTTCCAACCTCGCCGAGCCGGTACTCGGCCGTTCTCGATGAACTCCGCAGGCGCGGAGGTGCTTCCATTGCAGGCCCCGTTACTCGCACCGTCAGCCAATGAACTCCGCAGGCGCGGAGGTGCTTCCGGCCGAGGTGCCTCACCTAAAAGTGAGCGCGAAGTAGTGGCTGGTGCCTCACGCATGGTGAGCGCGTGGGGGGCTTGCGCTACTTCGTCTTGGTCAATCGGTTGATTGACGGTTGCAATG
>CAIRCP010000241.1 GCA_903877095.1 uncultured Actinomycetes bacterium
CTCGAGCATCTTGGTGCGGTACTCGGCGGCATTCTCCAGCATGTCTTCGGGGATGTCGACGACGTCGTACTTCTCGCCGAGCTTGGTCTCCCCGCGCCAGACCTTGGCCTTCATCTCAACAAGATCGACCACGCCCTCGAAGTCGCCTTCGGAGCCGATCGGCAGCTGGATCGGGATGACGTTGGCGCCCAGGCGCTCTTCCATGGTCCGAACCGAGAAGTAGAAGTCCGCGCCGATCTTGTCCATCTTGTTGACGAAGCAGATGCGCGGGACGTCGTACTTGTCGGCTTGGCGCCAAACCTGCTCCGACTGCGGCTCCACACCCTCCTTGCCGTCGAAGACCGCTACCGCGCCATCGAGCACACGAAGGCTGCGCTCCACCTCGACGGTGAAGTCGACGTGGCCGGGAGTGTCGATGATGTTGATCTGGTTGTCGTTCCAGAAACAGGTGGTCGCCGCGGAGGTGATGGTGATCCCGCGCTCCTGCTCCTGCTCCATCCAGTCCATCGTGGCGGCGCCGTCGTGCACCTCACCGATCTTGTAGCTCATCCCGGTGTAGAAGAGGATGCGCTCGGTCGTGGTGGTCTTGCCGGCGTCGATGTGCGCCATGATGCCGATGTTGCGGACCTTGTTGAGGTCGGTCAGCACGTCCTGTGCCACAGGATTCCCTTCGGGAAGAGGAGTTGACTAAAGGCTGTTCTGGTTGTGCCCTGCTCGCTGCGCTCGCGCGCCGAAGCGAGCTTCGGCGCTCACCAGCGGTAGTGCGCGAAGGCCCGGTTGGCCTCGGCCATCTTGTGGGTGTCCTCACGGCGCTTGACCGCGGCACCCAGGCCGTTGCTGGCGTCGAGGATCTCGTTGGCCAGGCGGTCGACCATGGTCTTCTCGCGGCGGGCCTTGGCGAAACTCACCAGCCAGCGCAGCGCGAGGGTGGTCGAGCGTTCCGGACGCACCTCGACGGGCACCTGGTAGGTAGCACCGCCGACGCGGCGGCTGCGCACTTCGAGGGCCGGCTTGACGTTGTCCATCGCCCGCTTGAGGGTGACGACCGGGTCGGTGCCGTTCTTCTCGCGCGCCTGTTCCAGAGCGCCGTAGACGATGCGCTCGGCCAACGACTTCTTGCCGTCGAGCAGCACCTTGTTGACCAACTGGGTCACCAACTGCGATCCGTAGACCGGGTCGTTGACCAGCGGACGCTTGGGAGCCGGTCCCTTGCGAGGCATTAGCTCTTCTCCTTCTTCGCGCCGTAGCGGCTGCGGGCCTGCTTGCGATTCTTCACGCCCTGGGTGTCCAGCGAGCCACGGATGATCTTGTAGCGGACACCGGGCAGGTCTTTCACACGACCGCCACGGACCAGGACCATCGAGTGCTCCTGCAGGTTGTGGCCCTCACCGGGGATGTAGGCGGTGACTTCCACAGCGCTGGTCAGCTTGACACGGGCGACCTTGCGGAGCGCCGAGTTCGGCTTCTTCGGGGTCGTGGTGTACACGCGGGTGCACACGCCACGGCGCTGCGGGCTCCCCTTGAGCGCCGCGGTCTTCACCTTGGTGACCTTGTCGCGGCGGCCCTTGCGGACCAGCTGCTGAATGGTTGGCATCTACCGGCTTTCTGTTCTGTCAGGTCTCTTGTACTGCGGTTTTGGCCCGTCCGCTTACCCCGCGGCCGGGCGTGTCGCACGCGTTGTGCACGGCGCGCGGCCGATGCACAAGTGAACATGCGAATTTGCCCGGCGAGCGCGCGCTAGCGCACCTGGCGGCCAGGCACGATGCCTCACAATACCAGTCCCGCCATCCGCCTCCAAACCGGCGGTCACAGCCGAGTAGCAGCCCTTATCGCAGGTCAGCCTCGCTGCGGTGCTTCATGCCGGTCGCCAGCCGCAGCACCATGCCGGAGAAAACCGCATCGGTGTCGACCTTGACGGGACCCATATCCGCCGGGCCTTTCCCATCCACCAACCCCGGGTCTTTCCCACCCACCAACCCCGGGGCCATCACTCCCGTCATCTCCAGCAGGACGAATCCGTGCAGGGCCGCCCAGAACTCCAGCGCGGCGTAGAAGGCGGCTTGGCCGTCGAGGCCGTACGAGGCGAGCACCTCGATCACCGGCGCCGCCGCGGCATGCGACGCCGTGGTGAACTCCGGGTCGTCGCCGCCGAGCGGCATCCGGGTGAAGGCCGAGTAACGGCCCGGGTGGTGATGGGCGTAGCTGCGATAAGCGCTTGCCATCGCCATGACGGCGTCGTCGTGCGTGCGGCCGGCCGCGACGGTGCTGAGCATCTGCAGGATGTCGTCGATCACTCGCATCCGCACCGTGCGCCGCAGATCATCGAGACTGTCCACGTGGTTGTACAGCGACGGCCCTTTAGTGCCGAGCTGGGTGGCTAGCGCGTTGATCGTCAGGGCGTCCCATCCCTCGCGGTCCAGGAAAGTCAACGCCGCGTTCACGATCGCCTCTCGGCTGAGCTTGGGCGCTTTGGCCCGAGATGTCATCGGGAAATCGCCTCCTCGCGGCGAAGTCGGATCAGCCCGCTCGGCCAGCGTGCAACTGTAGTGCGCGGGGCCGCGCGCGGTGGCAGGGTGATACGAACGATCGTCCGTAAGCGCCAGCCGAGCTAGGCAGAGAAAGGCTCATGTCTCGTCATTCCCTCAGATTCCCGGTCGCCCTGGCGGTGACACTGCTGATCGCCGGATGCGGGTCCGGTGCGGACAAGCAGGGCAACCAGGTCGAGGTCGGCAGCACCATCAACTACGGCTCCTTCGGCACCAAGGCCGACATCGATTGTGGTCAGGACAAGTCGCTCAACGTCGGCGGTTCGAACAACACGCTTACCGTCACCGGCACATGTGCGTCGGTCAGCGTCGGGGGTGCGGACAACACCATCACCGTCAATCGGATCGACGGCGAACTTTCGGTCGTAGGGCTCAACAACCGGGTCACCTACAAGGACGGTGATCCGGCCGTGAACGACCAGGGATCGGGTAACCAGATCAGCAAGCGGTGAGGTTCACCCGGTGCTGATCAAGCCGGTGCGCCGTGCCGTCCGGCACCGCCGGCGAATCGCTGGGCGCCGGTGATCGACTCCTGCGCCACCCGCGACAGGCTGCCGAATTCGAAGTCGATGGCGTCGGCTTCGGAGTGGCCCCACTGATACAAGGCCGAAAGCCGGTCGGATCTCATACACCCTTGCGGTGCGCGCGCAAGTTCTGCCGCGAGTTCTTCGGCCGCCTGCCGGGACCGCCCGGTCGGCACCACCCGGTTGGCCAGCCCGACGGCCATCGCCTCCTCGGCACCGACCGCCCGGCCGGTGAGGATCATGTCCATCGCGCGGCTGTGTCCGACGAGCCGGGGCAGCCGGACGGTGCCGCCGTCGATCAGCGGCACACCCCAGCGTCGGCAGAACACCCCGAACACCGCGTCCTCCTCCATGACCCGAAGATCGCACCACAGGGCCAGCTCTAGCCCGCCGGCGACAGCGTAGCCGCTGACCGCGGCGATCACCGGCTTGGACAGGACCATTCGGGTGGGCCCCATGGGGCCCACCGATCCGCCGCGATGGGTGGGGTTCGACGCCGGCGTGCCGATGGCTTTCAGATCGGCCCCGGCGCAGAACGTCCCGTGCTCCCCCCACAGCACGGCGACCGCCGCCGAATCGTCGCGGTCGAACTCGTCGAAGGCCTCGTAGAGCGCGAACGCAGTCGGCCCGTCGACCGCGTTGCGGGCGTGTGGACGGTCGAGGATCACGGTGGTCACCGGGCCGTTGCGAACGACGTTGACGGTCATGTCATCTCCACGAGTCGGGCCGCGTCGCGCCGGGCGACCAGCTCTGCGGCGAATTCGGTATAGGCGGCCCGCAGATCATCGCCGGGCCAGTCCGCCGGTAACAGCTCGGCGGGCAGGACGGGGTCGGTCAGCAGGTGGCGAACGATGGCCGCGGCTACCGTGAAACGGCCCGGAATGCCGTTCGCCGCGGCCATGTCGCGCAGCAGCCGCCGTCCGTACTTCGACCAGACGGGCAGGTCCCACAACAGCGCGGCCAGGTCGGCGGGCGCATCGTCGCGGGCCCGCAGCACCCGCGCCCGGCGGCGGACCTCCCCGGGCAGTTCCTCGGTCAGATTGCCCGGCCGCAACCAGACGCCCTCACGCAACTCGCCGAACCGGCCGTGCTGCAATGCCGTTCGCAGTGCAGCCCGGTCACGTGCGTCGGCGCCGACGCACGTGACGACTACCGTCAACCAACTGCCGTCCCATTGCCGGGGCACCGGCAACAGTGCGGCGTCCTGTCGGCGTTGACGCGCCAGCAGCCGTTCGGACAGCCGGTAGCCGTCATCGGAGCGGACCAGATCCCCCGCACTCACCATCCGGGTGAGCGCCACCCGCAGCGCCGTCTCCTTGATGCCGAAATCGGCTGTGAGCCTGAGCAGTTCGGCCGCGGTGGCCCAGGCCGGGTGCGCGCCGAGCAACACCGAGAGCACGACCGACCGGGCCGTCATCCGCGTCGTCACACTTCGGGTGTCTTTCTGCCCTCGCCGACTCCTGAGGCAGTCCTTCCATAATCGCCGAACGGTTCGTCGCGATGCCGGACCGCCTCGCGGAAGCCGTGCTCGCGGGCGTCGGCGACGAAGGCGTGCCCCTCCGGGGTGTGCCGCGCGATGCCGTCGAACACGGTGCTGACCATCCGACTGGTGGCCACACCTTGCTGATACAGCGCGGTGTTCAGAGCGAGCTTGGCCATGATGAGTTGGTTGACCGGCATGGCCGCGATCCGCTCCACCAGCCGCTCGGTGCGTTCGTCGAGATCCGCGGGATCAGGCGCCTCGATGGCGAGTCCCCACTCGGCGGCCTGCGCACCGGTGATGCAATCCCCGGTCAGCAGAAGGCGTTTCGCGCGCTGGTCCCCCAGCCGATGCGCCCACAGCCCCGCCGCCGGGACGCCCCACACCCGCATCGGCGGGTAGCCGATCTTCGCGTCCGATGCGGCGATCACCTGGTCGGCGTGCAGGGCGATGTCGGTGCCGCCGGCAACGCAGTAGCCGTGAATCTTCACCACGGTGGGCTTGTCGGCATGCATCAGGCTGGCGAACCCGCGGACGAACCGGCCCATCATCTGGTAGTCGATCATCGGATCCCAGGGCTGGTTCGGCAGATGGTTGACGGCCTGGGTGTGTCCGTCGAGGGCCGTTCCCGCGCGGTCCTCCCCACCGGGAAACGAGGAGCCGGCGCCCAGCCCTTCTGCGTAGGCGCTCAGATCGAATCCGGCGCAGAAACCCTCCCCGCGTCCCGACACCAGCATGACGTGGACGTTGGGGTCCAGGTCGGCCCGCTCCACACAGTGCGCCAGTTCCAGCGGAGTGGCGGCGACGATCGCGTTGCCCTTCTCCGGGCGGTCGAACGTGATGCGGGCTACCCGTCCGGTGACCTGGTAGGTCATCGTGGTCAGTTCCATGCGGGGCCGTTCATCCCTTCACCAGCGCGCGTTCGATGATCGGAGCCAGGTCCAGACCCTTGGGCAGGGTGCCGAACGCGCCACCCCAGTCGCCGGCCATCCGGGTGGCCAGGAAGGCGTCGGTGACCGCGGGATGGCCGTAGCGGACCAGCAACGATCCCTGCAGCGCCAAGCTGATGTCCTCGGCCACCTTGCGACCCCGGTACTCCAGCGTCCCCACATCCGCGAGACCGGCTCGCAGTCGCTCGACGTGACCGTCCAACCGGACGTCCTGCCCGGCGGTGGTGGAAAGCTCGTCGAAGAGCACCTCGACGCATTCCGGCCGAGTGGCCATCGCGCGCAACGTGTCCAGCGCACTGACGTTGCCCGAGCCCTCCCAGATGCCCATCAGCGGCGCCTCCCGGTACAGCCGCGGCATTCCGGATTCCTCGGCGTAGCCGTTGCCGCCCAGGCACTCCATCGCCTCGGCGGCGTGCGGGGTGGCCCGCTTGCACACCCAGTACTTCGACGCCGCCAAGCCGATGCGGCGCAGCAGAGTCTCCCGCTCGTCGCCCCGGGTTGCCGCATCGGCCGCCCCGGCCATCCGCATCGCCACGATGGTCGCCGCCTCGGCCTCGACGGCGAGATCGGCGATGACGTTGCGCATCAGCGGCTGGTCAATCAGGTACGCCCCGAACGCCTTTCGGTGCGCGACGTGATGAATGGCCATCGCCAGACCCTGCCGCATGCTGGTGGCACTGCCGAGGGTGCAGTCCAGCCGGGTCATGTTGACCATCTCGATGATGGTGGGCACGCCGCGGCCTTCCTCGCCGACCAGCCACACGGTTGCGCCGTCGTACTCGATCTCGCTGGACGCGTTGCCGTGGTTGCCGAGTTTGTCCTTCAGGCGCGCGATGAACATCCGGTTGCGGCTGCCGTCCGGCAGCACCTTCGGCAGGAAGAAACAACTCAGGCCGCCGGGCGCCTGGGCGAGCACCAGGTAGACATCGCTCATCGCCGCCGAGGTGAACCACTTGTGCCCGGTCAGGGTGTAGCTACCGTCGCCGTTCGGTACGGCCTGACTGGTTCCGGCCCGGACATCGGAGCCGCCCTGCTTTTCGGTCATCGACATGCCGGCGGTGATGCCGGCCTTGGTGGCCGGCGGCGTGAGTTCGGGGTCGTAGACCCGGCTGGTGAGCAGCGGCTCGTAGACCTGCGCGAGTTCCGGGTTGTGCCGCAGCGCCGGCACGACGGCGTAGGTCATCGAGATCGGGCAGACGTGGCCGGGCTCGGGCGTCCAGACGCTCATCTTGGCCGCGCGCACCACGTGGGCGCCGGGGCGGTCGTCGGCCCAGGGTGCGCCGTGCAGGCCGTGGGCGATCGCGGTGCGCATGAGTTCGTGATAAGCCGGGTCGTATTCGATCTCGTCGACGCGGTGCCCGTAGCGGTCGTGGGTGTGCAGGATCGGGCGGTTGCGGTCGGCGAGATCGCCCCAGCGCTGCGCCGTCGCGCCGCCCGCGATGGCGCCGAGTTCGGTCACCTCGTCGACGCCCCACTGACCGCCCTCGCGGATCAGCGCCTCCATGAGCACCGGCGACGTGGCGGGGTTGTAGTCGACGAGCGGGGGCACCTGATTGGTGACGACGTGGGTATCCGGCATGACACAGATATTACATTTTCCCGACAGCTGCACCAGATGAGTAATGCATGGGATGCTGCCCGGATGAAGCCGAACAGCGTCGTCCATGCCGGGTCACTCTTCGTCGAGCACGAGAACGTCGCGCCGGATCAGGTGGTCGACGGGCATCCCCGGACCGGGGTGGGCCGACTCGGCCGGTTCGGCGACCTGGAGGCGGGAGTCTGGGAGATGACGCCCGGTGTGATGCGCGACGTGGAGGCCGACGAGGTATTCGTGGTGCTCTCCGGTTCGGCGGTCGTCGAATTCGAAGACGGGGCAAAGCAACTCACTCTCAGCCCGGGTGACGTGGTGTACCTGGCCGAGGGTGCGAGGACGGTGTGGACCGTCACCGAGACGCTTCGCAAGGTCTACTTGACCTGAGCGACCGACTAAACGTTGTCGCGCAGGAACGCGATGTCCTCCCGCCGGCCCTCGTCGGCCGTCTCTATGATCACCGGCGCACCCGCCGCCTTGACCACTGCCACCAGTAACTGCGGGTCGATCTGACCGGCGCCGAGGTTGGCGTGCCGATCAGCACCCGACCCGGCGGCGTCGCGGGAGTCGTTGCAGTGCACGAGGTCGATCCGGCCGGTGATGGCCAGGATGCGCTCGACGGAGTCGATCAGTTCCTCTCCGGCCGCCCAGGCATGGCAGGTGTCCAGGCAGAAGCCGATCCCCATGTCGCCGATGCGATCCCACAGTCGGGCGATGGTGTCAAAGTGTCGGGCCATCGCATGATTTCCGCCGGCAGTGTTCTCCAGATAGACCGGGACATCGGTCTTCAACGCTTTGAGCGCCTTTTCCCAGCGTTCGAAGCCGGCTTCGACGTCGTTGTCATCCGCGTGACCGCCGTGCACGATCACCGCCGTCGCATTGATCGCGGCCGCGCCGTCGCAGGTGTCCTGCAGGATTTTGCGCGACGGGATGCGGATCTTGTTGTTGGCAGAGGCAACGTTGATCAGGTACGGAGCATGCACATAGATCGGGATGGGGGAACGCCGCAGCAGATCGGCGTCCTCTCGCGGCGGCGGTTTCTTCCAGCCCTGCGGATCGCCGAGGAAGAACTGCACCGCGTCGGCCTCGTCCTCCAGTGCGCCGGCGAGCGGATTGTCACTGCGGACATGGGAACCGATGAGCACGACGGCCAGTCTAGGCGGGTCCGCTCGACCCCCCGCCGCCCCAGTGTGACCCCGGCGTCACACTGGTGCGCAAATGCGCAACCTTCGTCACGCTCGACGAAAAAAGCCCCGCCGAAGCGGGGCTTTTTTCTTGTCGCACTGACCGTCTTGTCGCACTGACCGTCTTGTCGCACTTACCGGTAGTCGCTGTACCCGTAGTCGTCCAGCGGAACAGCCGCACCGGTGGACTGGCCGAAGTCCGGGCTGTAGTACTGATCCTCGTAGGACGGGATCGTGTAGGCAGCTGCGCGGGCCTCCTCGGTGGGCTGCACCTGGATGTTGCGGTAGCGGTTGATCCCGGTACCGGCCGGGATCAGCTTGCCGATGATCACGTTCTCCTTCAGACCCTGCAGCTTGTCGCTGCGGCAATTGATCGCCGCGTCGGTGAGCACCCTGGTGGTCTCCTGGAAGGACGCCGCCGACAGCCACGAATCGGTGGCCAGCGACGCCTTGGTGATACCCATCAGCACCGGACGGCCGGCAGCCGGTTCGCCACCCTCGGCGACCACCCTGCGGTTCGCCGATTCGAACTCGGCACGCTCGGTCAGCGAACCGGGCAGGAACTCCGTCGCACCCGAGTCGATGATCGTCACGCGACGCAGCATCTGCCGAATGATGACCTCGATGTGCTTGTCGTGGATCGACACACCCTGCGCCCGGTAGACCTCCTGGACTTCCTTGACCAGGTGGATCTGCACCTTGCGCGGGCCCTCGACGCGAAGCACCTCGTGCGGGTCGGCGGAGCCCTCCATGAGCTGCTGCCCGACCTCGACGTGGTCGCCGTCGGCGAGCAGACGCTCGGTGCCGTCCTCGTGCTTGAAGACACGCAGGCGCTGACGCTTGGACAGCTTGTCGTAGACGACCTCCTCGCCCCCGTCGTCGGGAACGATGGTGATCTTCCAGAACTTGTCCGTGTCCTCCAGGCGGACCCGCCCGGACACCTCGGCGATGGGCGCCTTGCCACGCGGGATGCGCGCCTCGAACAACTCCTGCACGCGGGGCAGACCGCCGGTGATGTCCTCACCGACGCCACCCTGGTGGAAGGTGCGCATGGTCAGCTGGGTGCCCGGCTCACCGATGGACTGCGCGGCCACGATGCCGACTGCCTCGCCGATGTCGACGAGCTTGCCGGTGGCCATCGAACGCCCGTAGCACATCGCGCAGACGCCGGACGCGCTGGTGCAGGTGAGCACCGAGCGGACCTTGACCTGGGTGATGCCGGCTTCCAGCGCCGCATCGATCGCCGGGTCGCCCAGGTCGTGTCCGCGCTCGACGACTACGTTGCCCGCCGCGTCGACCGCGTCTGCGGCCAGCGTGCGAGCGTAGGCCGAAGTCTCGACGAACGGATCCCGGATCAGGGTTCCGTCAGCCTGACGTTCCGCCAACTCCACGACGATGCCCCGCTCGGTGCCGCAGTCGTGCTCGCGGACGATGACGTCCTGGGAGACGTCGACCAGGCGACGGGTGAGGTAGCCCGAGTCGGCGGTCCGAAGTGCGGTATCCGCCAGACCCTTTCGGGCGCCGTGGGTGTTGATGAAGTACTCCAGCACCGTCAGGCCCTCACGGAACGACGACTTGATCGGGCGCGGGATGAACTCACCCTTCGGGTTGGTCACCAGACCCTTCATGCCGGCCAGGGTGCGGGTCTGGGTGAAGTTACCCGTCGCACCCGACTCCACGATCGTGATGATGGGGTTGTCGTCCGGGTAGTGCGCCCGCAGCGCGTCGCCCACCTCTTCGGTGGCCTTCTTCCACAACTCGACCAGGGCGTCGTTGCGCTCCTGATGGTTCAACGCACCGCGCTGGTACTTCTTCTCGATCCCGTCGGCTTCCTTCTCGTAGCGCTCCAGGATCTCCTGCTTCTCCGGCAGCACCAGCACGTCCGCCATCGAGACCGTGACGCCCGAACGCGTGGCCCAGTAGAAGCCGGCGTCCTTGAGCTTGTCGACGGTCTGCGCGACGACGATCATCGGGTAGCGCTCGGCCAGATCGTTGATGATCTTGGCCTGCTCCTTCTTGTGCATCTGCTTGTTGACGAAGGGATACCCCTGCGGCAGAAGCTCATTGAAGAGCACACGGCCCAGCGTGGTCTCGCAGATCCAGGCATTGCCCGGACGCCAGCCGTTCTCGCCGAACATCTTGGTCTCGACCTCGTGCGGCGGGCGCAACTGCGTCAGGCGCACCTTGATCAGCGCCCGCACACTCAACGCACCGCGGTCCAGCGCCATGATGGCCTCGGCCGGCGAGCTGTAGACGCCGCGCTCCGGGCTGTCCGTGCCGGCCGGGATGTACTCGCCGGTGTCACCCACGATGTGGGTGGTCAGGAAGTACAAACCGGTGACCATGTCCAGACGGGGCATGGCCAGTGGCTTGCCCGACGCGGGCGAGAGGATGTTGTTGCTCGACAGCATCAGGATGCGGGCCTCGGCCTGCGCCTCCGCGCTCAGCGGCAGGTGCACGGCCATCTGGTCGCCGTCGAAGTCGGCGTTGAAGGCCTCGCACACCAGCGGGTGCAGCTGGATGGCCTTGCCTTCCACCAGTTGCGGCTCGAACGCCTGGATGCCCAGTCGGTGCAGGGTTGGTGCGCGGTTCAGCAACACCGGGTGCTCGGAGATGACCTCTTCGAGCACGTCCCACACTTGCGGGCGCTGACGCTCGACCATCCGCTTGGCGCTCTTGATGTTCTGCGCATGGTTCAGGTCGACCAGCCGCTTCATGACGAACGGCTTGAACAGCTCCAAAGCCATCAGCTTGGGCAGGCCGCACTGGTGCAGCTTGAGTTGCGGGCCCACCACGATGACCGAACGGCCGGAGTAGTCGACGCGCTTGCCCAGAAGGTTCTGGCGGAATCTGCCCTGCTTGCCCGTGAGCATGTCGCTGATCGACTTGAGCGGGCGGTTGCCCGGTCCCGTGACGGGGCGGCCGCGGCGGCCGGTGTCGAAGAGCGCGTCGACGGCCTCTTGGAGCATGCGCTTCTCGTTGTTGACGATGATCTCGGGAGCGCCCAGGTCCAGCAGCCTCTTCAGGCGGTTGTTGCGGTTGATGACGCGGCGGTACAGGTCGTTGAGGTCGCTGGTCGCGAAGCGGCCAC
>CAIRCP010000242.1 GCA_903877095.1 uncultured Actinomycetes bacterium
CCCGACTCGATCCCGACCGCGATGTCCGCTCGATCCTCGAACGTCAACATCCTGCGCGCCAACCTGCAACTCCCTCCCGCTCAGTGGGTCTGTTGCTACGACGCTATGACACCGCCCACTCTTCTACCCGGATTGCAGCAACAACAACTGGTCGTCTGACCAGGACGCGATCACTTTCCTGGAACAGCTTGTGCCAGAGGGCTTTAGCGGCATGTGTCACAAAGTGTCCGAAGGAAACTATTACGAGGACCCGTACTGGCCGACCGTCAAGCAGTGGTGCCAGCAGAACAACCTGCCGCTGATCGGCTACCACTATGTGACGACTGACGACCCCGCTCAGCAGGCCCAGACCTGGCTCGGCAATGACGGCGGGCCGCAGGCGATGCTCGACTGGGAGGACAACGGCGGCGACCTGGCGAACCTTATCTCCGTGGTCGACGCGTTCAACGATGCGGGCGTCAACGTGCAGTTGGGCTACTACCCGCAGTGGTATTGGAGCCAGCAGGGCGGCGGGAGCCTTTCCAATCTGGCTGACTTCATGGTGTCCTCCGCATACGCCGGCAGCACGGGGTACGCCTCAACCCTCTACGCGCAATCCGGCGGCAGCTCCGGAGACGGGTGGGAACCGTATGGGGGCGTTACCCCTTCAGCATGGCAGTTCACCGAAAGCGCGAACATCGATGGCTACATCGTCGACTGCAACGCCTACCAGGGCAGCAACATCGCCGTTCTCTTCGGCACCGCGCCGGCCCCGACTCCCGGCAAGGGTGGCACCACGGTAAACCAAGACGTGACCTGATTGATGGATCTTCCCAACGCAGTGGACACATCTCGGCCTCGATGACCGGCAAGGGTGCCGATCTGGCGGGGGCGGCGCACGAGTCGGGCGGAGCGATGGACTTCGTCAAGAACATCATCCCGACCACGCTGTTCTCGTCGTTGACCGCGGGGAACGTTCTACAGGCACTTTTCGTGGCATTGCTGGTCGGCTTCGCGATCCAGGCACTGGGCAGCAGGGGCGAGCCCATGCTGCGTGCCGTCGAACATCTTCAGGTGCTGGTGTTCAAGATCCTGGCGATGGTGTTGTGGGTGGCCCCGATCGGCGCCTTCGGGGCCATGGCGAACGTCGTGGGTCAGACCGGGTGGAGTGCGGTCCGAAGCCTGATCGTGTTCATGCTGGGCTTCTACCTAACCTGTCTCGTCTTCGTCTTCGGGGTGCTCGGATTGCTGTTGCGGGCCGTCTCGGGGGTATCGATCTTCACGCTGGTGCGCTACCTGGCCCGTGAGTATCTGCTGATCTTCGCGACATCGTCATCGGAGTCCGCCCTACCCCGGCTGATCGCATAGATGGAGCACCTCGGCGTACAGCAGAGCACCGTGGGAATCGTTGTGCCGACCGGATATTCGTTCAATCTCGATGGCACCGCGATCTACCTGACCATGGCGTCGCTGTTCATCGCCGACGCCATGGGCAGCCCGATGTCGCTGTCGCAACAACTCGGGCTGCTGGCGTTCATGATCGTGGCATCCAAAGGCGCCGCGGGAGTCAGTGGCGCCGGTCTGGCCACCTTGGCCGCTGGTATTCAGGCACATCGCCCCGACCTGCTCGACGGCGTGGGACTGATCGTCGGCGTCGACCGGTTCATGTCCGAGGCACGGTCGGTGACGAACTTCTCCGGCAACGCGGTCGCCACCCTGCTGATCGGATGCTGGACCAAGACCGTCGACAAGGCCAGGGTCGACGAGGTCCTCAGCGGTCGCGCTCCGTTCGACGAGATCACGATGCTCGACGACCACTCAGCGGCGTCCGTCAGGAGCTCGTAGAGACTGCACCACGGTGGCGCGCGACCGGTCCCGCGTCGTCGGCCGATCCGGCGGCGCCACGGTGCGCGACGCGTGGCGGCGTGAGACCTGCAACGGGTTCGGCCTGACCGGCCAACTCCGCTGCAGCCTGCGTCGGGGCCGGATCTTCGACGGCCGGGGCGGGGGTCGGCTCGTCGGCGACGTCCACCGGCACGCTGGCGGCACTGCCCGGTGCCGCGGCGGCCGCTGCAGACGCCGATGCCGGCGGCTCGGTCGGGCGGATCGTCGGGTCGCCGCCGATCGTCGGCGCGTTCTCCGCCGATGCGAGCACCGCCGGGGTGCCGGCGCCCGGCGCAACCTTCGGCACCAGCCCGGACAGCGCCGCCGCGATCGCGTCGGTCACCGGCTTGATGTCGAGCCCGAGCACCTTCTGCACCGATGAGCGCAGGATCTCCGGAAGCGCGCCCAGGACAGTGCCGACCTTGTTCGTCAGGAATGCCTGGAAGTCCGGGCCGAACATGGTCTGAACGATGTTCGTGATCGGTGCGGACAGGCCGCCGGTCAGGGTCTGCAGAGCGCCTGGGACGTCACCGGCGCCCAGCGCCGTGCCGACGCCGGACAGGATTCCAGGGAAGTCAACCTGAACCCCTCCGAACGAGAACACATCCATCAAAGCGACGCTCAGATAGGTAACGACATCCCTCGCTGCTGCGGTGACCAAAGGCGATGCCTGGGTGGCGAATTCGGTTCCCACAGCACTGAAGATGACGTTGACGACGTTCTTCGGCGAACCCCCGGTTCCCGCCGCCTGCAGGAGGGTCCAGATCTGTTCCAGCGGCAGGCTTGTGCCGGCCAGTGCGATCTCAGCGATCGCTGGCGCGGGCACCTGCACCGCCGGCAACGTGCTGCTCGGCAGTGCGGGCGCGATCGCGATGGCACTGGCACCGACGACGGCCGTCATCCCCGCGGTCAGATACGAGCGGACTGAAATCTGCATGCGCGGCTTCTCCATCAACGTCGGCTCCGTGAGACTAACGCGATCGCACCCGCACCGCGACCGGGCCCCTACTGCGACGCGTTGCCTGCTTTCCACTGGCTCCACGGGATGTTCCAGTCACCGAGGCCTTCGACGCCGGACAGCGTCGACCCGCGGGTGCCGGTCACCTGGACGACATCACCGCGTTTGGTGTTGTTGTAGAACCACTCCGCGTTCTCCGGGCTGACGTTAAGGCAGCCGTGACTGGTGTTGGCGTTGCCCTGTGCACCCACCGACCACGGTGCGGAGTGGACGTAAATACCGCTGTAGGACATCTGCGTCGCCCAGTCGACCTCGAGGCGATATCCGTTGGGAGAGTTGGACGGAACGCCGTAGGTAGACGAGTCCATGATGAGGTGCTGGAAACGGTCGCCGATGATGTAGGTGCCGTTGTTGGTGGGGGTGCTGTCCTTGCCCATCGACGTCGGCATGGTCTTGACCACCGCGCCGTTGCGCCGGATCGTCAGGATCTTGGTGGCGTCGTCGGCCGACGCGATCACCTGGTCGCCGATGGTGAACGACGTATCGATGTCCTCCTGGCCGTACAGACCCTCGCCGAGATCGACACCGAAGGTCTTGACCTTGACCCGCACCGTGGTGCCGGGCTGCCAGAAGTTCTCCGGGCGCCACCGCACCTCGCGATTGCTCAGCCAGTAGAACGCGCCCTCGACCGGCGGGTCGGTGGTGATCGTGATCGCTTTCTGGGCGGCCACCCCGTCGGGGATGTTCTCGTCGAAGCGGATCGCGACGGGCTGGCCCACCCCGACCACCGCCCCATCGCCGGGCGACACGTAGGGCATGGTGAGGTTCGCCGGCGAATGCGACTTGAAGCTGAGCGTCTCGGTGGCGATACCGCCGAGGCCGTACATCTGCGCGGTGACGGTGTAGTGCTGGTTGTAGCCCAGCTTTCCGGCGGCGGTCCAGGTGAGCCCGTCGGACGTCACGTCGCCCTTGACCGTCTCCCCGGCGTCGTCGGCCACGGTGACCGATCCGAAAACACCGCCCTGAACGGTCAGCGTCACCGGCTGATCGACCGGGACGCCCACCGCCTCGTTCTTGATGGTGCCGGTCAGCTTGGGAACCAGAAGGTCTTGGTAGGGGGTGCCCTTGTCGAGAAGCACCTGCGCCTCGGGCTGCCGCGCCCCGCAGCCACTGAGGCCGGCCACGGCAGTGACGAGGACGACCAGCAGCGCGAGCAGAGATCGAATGCGCGACCGGGGAGCCGGTCTTGAGTTCCGCATCCGTGCTCCAACCTCGTGTCAGGCGCGGGAGAGCCCCGCATGAACGCCGTTATTCTAAGGGAACTCGAAGAAGTCGCGCGACTTCGCAGCTCAGCGAATACCGGGAGCGGATTTCATCTCTCCGGCGCGGGTTTGTTATTGTCGCTCTCACGCGCCGTTAGCTCAGTTGGTAGAGCAGCTGACTCTTAATCAGCGGGTCCGGGGTTCGAAACCCTGACGGCGCACCAAACAAAACCCTCTGTTCAAGGGGGTTTTCTTTTTTGCCTGCTGACGATGGGGTCCCTGCGAGAAGGACGTTCGTCATCATCAGGGACACCCCCCGCCCCGGCAAACATATATCGATAACTGGACTCCGAGCGCGTGTGGTCGTTATCGCGACTTTGACATGCAATAACAACTGCGCCTACCCTGCAGAATCTCACCATTTCGAGTTAGCTGAGGGAACAGGGGGAGATCATGGCGACGGACCGGCGGCCCACCCAGGCCCAACCAGCCGACGAGGAGCCGGTTCGCGTCTACACCTGCGGCCGGATCGGGATGCAGGCGAACCCGCCGCGGCCCCGACTGGGCCGTCTCCTGCGCCGGCGCTAGTAGCGCCTCAGCGGCGGATCGAACGGATGAAGCCGATCAGGATCAGCGCACCGACGCCGGCCAATGCGGCTTTGACCTTGGGCTGATTGAGGAACTCCAACGCGGTCGCCTTGGCGTCCTCGGCGACGCGTTGCGGATTCGCCCGCTCGGCCAGTGAGTCGACCGTCACGGCCAAGCGGTCTCGCGCCGCAGCAATCTCTGCCTTTATGACCTCGGGATCCCGTTCCGCCACCTGAGTCCTCGCTTCCGCACGCTGCGATGTCGCACTGCCGCATTACCCTAGATCAGCGCGGCCCCCAAGACGGACGAAGGGCCATCCGCAGTCGACGAAAGGGATGCAACCGTGACCGACTCAGCCCGACTGGAGGTTGGCGACAAGGCTCCGGCGTTCAGCCTGCCGGATGCCGACGGCAAGACCGTCAAGCTCTCCGATTTCAAGGGCCGCAAGGTCGTCGTCTACTTCTACCCCGCGGCCTCGACGCCCGGGTGCACCAAGCAGGCCTGCGCGTTCCGCGACAGCCTGGCAGACCTCAACGACGTCGGGATCGACGTGGTCGGCATCTCGCCGGACAAGCCGGAGAAGCTCGCGAAATTCCGCGACGCCGAAGAGTTGAACTTCCCACTGCTGGGCGACCCGGACAAGAATGTCCTGACGGCGTGGGGAACCTTCGGCGAGAAGAAGATGTACGGCAAGACTGTTCACGGCGTTATTCGCTCGACCTTCCTGGTCGACGAGAAGGGCACGATCGCCGCGGCCCACTACAACGTCAAAGCGGCCAACACGGCGTCGGCCATCGAGAAGATCATCGCCGGCGCGGAGTAGGTGCTTCGGGTCACCGCATAGTGGTAAGTCGTCGATGACGTTGTGCCCTACCCAGCCACCGCCCGTCTGAGTCACCCTCAGGACATCGCCAGCCAGAGGGGTGCGACATGAGGCGTGACATCTTCATCTTCCTGTGCGGGGCTGCCGCGGCAGCGACGTACGGCCACATCGTCTATGCGGTCTGGACAGCCCGGGGCAAAATCTCGGTGCCGATCTACAAAGGCAAGGAGTGGGGCGTCGGCAAGATGCTGATCGAAGCGGTGGTCTACGGCGCCGCAACCGTGGGCCTCGGTTATCTCGCCTGGCGGCCGAAGCAGTCCTCGATCACCGGCTAGGAAGCGGGACATGCGCAGGCGCGAAATCTACAAATTCTTGTGCGGCTTCCTGGCGGGCGCAGGGGTGGTCCACGCGAACATCGGCTTCGGCATCGCCACCGGCATGTTCAACAAGCCGCACTACCTCGGACACACCTGGAGTGCTGCCGCGCTGTGGATCGGCGCCGGCGTCTACCTCATCGTCAGCGCAGTGCTCGGCTACCTCGGCTGGGCGGGGGCACCCGTCGCGGAGAGCGCCGGGACGCAGGCGGCACACAAACCTCTCTAGTGCGTTTCCGTCACGTCTGTAACAACCACATCGGCGTCGGCGACATCACGGTCAAGTAACAAACGCGGGACACGCCGCGCAGGTTGATGACCGGAGGGCCGGATGAGTCGCCAAGGGCGTGTGATGACGTGGTTCGCCGCGATCCTGGCCGCACCGGCGACGGTGGCCTTCGCCCCCGTCCATCCGTCGCAGCCGGTCGCCTGGCAGCCGCAGATCGTGACCGCTGCTGCGGCGGCCGCGGCGACCGGGACTCCCTCGGCGCACTTCGCCGCCGCCGTCCGGCGCGCCCTGCCGCCCGGCGTCTGCAACGAGCGCGGACTTCAGGTTCAGACGATCCTGGCCGAACGCGCGATCAGCAAGAGATTCCCCGAGATCAAGGACATGAGCGGGGTGCGGCCCGACAGCATGAAGTGGCATCCCAACGGTCTGGCGATCGACGTGATGATCCCGAACTGGGACACCCCGGCCGGCCGCGCGCTCGGCGACCGGATCGTCGACTACGTGTTCCAGAACGCCGACCGATTCGGTGTGGAGTACGTGATCTGGCAGCAGACCTACCGCCCGGCGTCCGGGACTCCGCATCTGATGGAGAACCGGGGCAGCCCGGATGGCAACCACTACACCCACGTCCACATCTCCAGCTATGGCGGCGGATTTCCCACGGGGGGCGAGAACTACTGGGAGTAGCCGGGCACGGGGGTATCGCAGCCGCGCGGCTCACGATTGCAGTAGTGCCGGCTCACCGTCGCGCACGACGAAGGAGGCCCCCGTGCTGACCGGGGCACCCGGCCGTGAGACGTAGGGCAGTATGCGGAAGTCGGCCCGCAGCGCCTCCGGAGTGATGCGGGCACGCAGATACCCGCGCCGGTTGCTGAAGTAGCGGATGTGCGGGTTATCGGGAAGGACCGCAACGATTTCCGGTCTGGTGTCCGATCCGTCGCCACCGGATGAGATGGAGGTCGTCACCAACTCGACAGCCACTGGCCGCGACGAGGGATCGTCGAAGCTCTGCCATACCTCGGCTGCACAATGCGAGTGGATGTCACCGGTGAGGATCACGGCATTGCGTACCGGCGAGTCGGCGATCGCCGTCACGATCCGGTCGCGCTGGACCACGTAGCCGTCCCAGGAATCAGGATTGAAGCTGCGCCCTGATCCCGGAGTCAGGTCGAGCTGGGAGAACAATACCTGCTGGCCGATCAGGTCCCACCGGGCTGACGACTGTGCGAAGCCGTCCAACAGCCAGCGTTCCTGTTCGGCCCCGGTCAGCGTGGCTGTTCTGTCCAGTCGCTCGCCGCAGTCACTGCGCACCTTGTCGTCACAGGGTTGGTCGGTGCGGTACTGGCGGGTGTCGAGAAGGTGGAACGTCGCGAGGCCGCCCCAGGGCACCCTCCGGTAGAGCTGCATGCCCGAGCCCGTCGGCTGAGCCGACGAACGCAACGGCATGTTCTCGTAGTATTGCCTGCAGCGCTGCAGCCCGGCGTTCCGCGAAATTCGGCTGCGGGATCGCCGGCGTCTGATCGGCCCAGTTGTTGGCTACTTCGTGGTCGTCGAACACCACCAGCCACGGCGCCACCGCCTGGGCGGCCCGCAGGTCCGGATCGGTTCGGTACTGGGCGTAGCGCAGTCGGTAGTCGGCGAGTGTCATCGCCGGATCCGCTCCGACAATCCGGCGCACCGTCGGGGCGCCGCGCCGGCCCGCGCCGTCCTCGTAAATGAAGTCGCCGAGTTCGACGACGAGATCCGGCTGTTCCTCGGCCACGGCACGGTAGGCGCTGAACCAGCCGTCCTCGTAGTTCGAACACGAGACGACACAGATGGTCAACTGCGGCGCAAGCGAATCCGGCTGCGGTGCCGTGCGGGTACGGCCGGGCGGCGAGAGGAACCCGGCGGCACGAAACCGGTAGAAGTACTCGGCACCGGGACGCAGGCCGGTCAGCTCGACATGGACACTGTGGGCCGCGTCCGGTCGGGCATCGGCCACACCACGCTGGACGACGGTGGCGAACCCTGCGTCGTCGGCAACCTCCCACTCGGCGCCGGAGCGGAAAGCCACGCTAACCACCGAGGGCGCCGAGAAGCAGCGCCTCCGCGACGGCCGCGCGCTCCAGCACCCCCAGATGCAGGCTCTCGTTGATGCTGTGCGCCTGGGTTCCCGGGTCCTCGACGCCGGTCACCAGGATCGTCGCAGCGGGGAAGGCCGCGGCGAACTCCGCGATGAAGGGGATCGAGCCGCCCATGCCCATGTCGACCGGGTCGGTGCCCCACGCCTGCCGGAACGCGGTGCGGGCGGCGTCGTACACCGGCCCACTGGCGTCGATGGCGTAGGGCTGGCCGATGTCGCCCGGGGTCACCGTGACTTTCGCCCCCCACGGCGCGCGCTGTTCGAGGTGGCGGCGCAGCGCGTCGAGGTGGGCGGCCGAGTCACCGCCGGGAGCCACCCGCAGGCTGATCTTCGCCTGTGCGTGCGGGATCAGCGTGTTGGAGGCCTTGGCGATCGGCGTGGTGGTGATGCCGATGACGGTGATCGCCGGTTTGGCCCACAGCCGCTGGGCCACCGTTCCGGAGCCGATCTCGCTGACCCCGTTGAGCAGCCCCGACTCGGCGCGTACCCAGTCGACCCCGCGGTCGACGGGGGCGGCCGACCCTTCATGCAGTCCGGCGACGGCGACGTTGCCGTCGTCGTCGTGCAGCGTCGCGAGCAGACGGACGAGGACCATGAGGGCGTCCGGGACGACGCCACCCCACAGTCCCGAGTGCAGACCGTGGTCAAGGGTGGCCACCTCGACCACGCAGTCGGCCAGCCCGCGCAGGGATACCGTCAGCGCGGGGATGTCGGTCGTCCAGTTGTCGGAGTCGGCGATGACGATGACGTCGGCGGCCAACTTGGCCTTGTGTTCGGCCAGCAGCCGCCCCAGCGACGGCGAGCCGGACTCCTCCTCGCCCTCGACGAACACCGTCACCCCGACCGGGGGCTTTCCGTCGTGCGCGCGGAACGCCGCGAGATGCGTGGCGATCCCGGCCTTGTCGTCGGCGGTTCCGCGGCCGTAGAGCCGCCCGTCGCGCTCGGTGGGTTCGAACGGCGGCGAATCCCACTGCGCCGCATCACCTTCGGGCTGGACGTCGTGATGCGCGTAGAGCAACACGGTGGGTGCTCCGGGCGGGGCGGGGTGGTGGGCGATGACGGCCGGGGCGCCGCCCGCGCTGACGAACTCCACCTCGGCGAAGCCGGCCTGGCGCAGTAGCGCGGCCACCGCGTCGGCACTGCGGTACACCTCCGGGCGACGCTCCGGATCGGCCCACACCGACGGGATGCGCACCAGATCTTCCAGGTCACGACGCACCGCGGGCAGCACCGCGTGCACCCGCGCAGTCAGATCGGTCATGTCCGGCAGGGTCATCGGCCTCAAAGCGTCTCGAGGATCGCCACCGCCGCGGCGGTGTCCCCCTCGTGGGTGAGCGAAACGTGGATCACCACGTCGGCGAGGTGCTCGGCGATGGCCCCGGTGAGGCGGACCTTGGGCCGGCCCCACATGTCGGTGACCACCTCGATGTCGCGGTGGATGCCTTCGGGCAGCACCGGACGCTGAGCGAACCGCGATCCCGACCACGCCTTGATGACCGCTTCCTTCGCGGCCCACCGGGCGGCGAGATGCCTTGCGGCAAGCGAGCTTTTGTCCGCGGCGTCGCGGCGCTCCCCCGGTGTGAACGTCTCGGCGAAGACGGTGCCCGGCTGGTCGACCTGCTCGGCGAAGGCAGGGATGGACACCACGTCGATACCAACGCCCACGATCGCCACGCGCAGACCTTAACGCAATCAGACCGAGTACGAACCGTCCTTGCCAAGGCGCGAGGCCGGGTCGAGCAGCATCGCGGCCTCCTGCGGCTTCTCCGGGAAGTCGTGGTCGAACCGCCGGTCGGCTGGGCGCTCGTAGAGCGGCCGGCCGCCCGCCATCGCCGATGCGAGACGGCGCTGACCGGCCAGCACGCGCTGGTCGGCGCGCTGGAGGTAATCCTCCCGTTGGGCATCGTCGAGGCTGGCCAGAAATGCCTGCGGGTGGACCAGCGCCACCAGACCCGATACATGCCCGAAGCCGAGGCTGGTCAGCAGCCCCGCCTTGAGCGGGTACCGGTCGCCGAGATGCAGGGTCTGGCGGGGCCAGACGAAGTGGTTGGAGACTGCCAGTTCGTCGTCGACGCAGTCCAGGTTGCGGTTGGGCGGGATGACGCCGTCGCGCAGGACCTGGCACAGCCCGATCGCCTGGAACACCGCAGCGCCGCCCTTGGCGTGGCCGGTGAGGGTCTTCTGCGACACCACGAACAGCGGTGCGCCCGGTGAGCGGCCGAGCGCGTCGGCTAGGCGCTCGTGCAGTTCGGTCTCGTTGGGATCGTTGGCCAGCGTCGAGGTGTCGTGTTTGGAGATCACCGCGATGTCGTCGGCACCGACACCGAGTTTGTCCAGGGAACGGGCCAGCGCCGAGTCGCGTCCGCCGCGACCGGCTCCCAGCGCACCGAGGCCCGGGGCGGGGATCGAAGTGTGCACACCGTCAGCGAAGCTCTGCGCGTAGGCGACCACCGCGAGCACCGGAAGGCCCATCTTCAGCGCCAGATCGCCGCGGGCCAACAGCAGGGTGCCGCCGCCCTGAGCCTCCAGGAATCCCAGCCGGCGCCGGTCATTGGCGCGCGAGATCTTCGAATCGCTGATCCCGCGGGCCCGCATCATCTCGGTGTCGGCGGTCGCCGCCATGTCGGCGAAGCCGGTGATGGCGTCTTGGGTCATGTCGTCAAAACCGCCGGCGACCACGAGTTCGGCCTTGCCCAGCCGAATCTTGTCCATCCCCTCTTCGACGGAGACCGCCGCGGTGGCGCAGGCGCCGACCGGGTGGACCATCGCTCCGTAGCCACCGACGTAGGACTGCATGACATGGGCGGCAACGACATTCGGCAGGACTTCCTGCAGGATGTCGTTCGGCTTGGCGGTGCCCATCAGGTTGCCGTGGAACATGGTCTGCATGCTGGTCAAGCCGCCGATGCCGGTGCCCTGGGTGCTGGCCACCAGGCTCGGGTGCACCCAGCGCATCAGTTCGGCCGGCGTGAATCCGGAAGACAGGAACGCGTCGACGGTGGCCACGATGTTCCACAGCGCCACCCGGTCAACGGAATTCGCCATGTCCGCACTGATTCCCCACACCTTCGGGTCGAATCCGGTGGGGATCTGACCGCCGACGGTGCGGGCCAGCTTCGCCTTGCGCGGAACCCGGATCTCGGTGCCCGCCTTGCGAATCACCTCCCAATCCCCGGAGTCGGGAACCGGACGCACCGCGGTGTGTTCGGGGTCGGCGCTCTCGAACGCCCGTGCCTCGGCCTCCGAGGACACCACGAAGCTGAAATCGCGATCCAGGAACACGCTGACAAGCAGTTCGGTCGTGTGGTCGGCACTCAGGGCACCGTCGGCGACGAATTCCCTGATGCCGCAGCGCTCGACGACGGCGTCGTGGTAACGCTCGACGATCTCGTCCTCCGGAACCAGATCACCGCTCGCGGTATCGTACCAGCCGGGCTTGGGATCGTTCTCCCAGACGACCAGGCCGGTGGTCCAGGCCAGTTCCAGCACTCCGGCGGCCGACAGTTCGCCGGAGACCTCCATCTCGAATCGGGTGCGCGAGGAACCGTAGGGACCCAGTTCGGCGGCGCCGACGATGACCACCAGATCCGCGGGATCGACGTCGAGGTCGGCCCAGACCGGTGGCGGGGCGGACCGGTGCCCGCGCGGGGGCGACGGCAGCGCGGCGATGGTGCCGGAATCGGCGTCGTCGTCGGATTGCCTTGCCGCCGAGGACATCTCCTCGCGGGCCTTGGCTGCCAGCTCGGCCATGTCAAGTTCGATTTCGCCCAGACCGCCGGTCAGGTCGACCTGCACGGGCGCCTGCGCGGCGGCCGCCCGGGACTCGACGGTGCACAGGTCCAGCAGCATCCCCGCCATCTCGGCCGTGCTGTAGGTGGTCACGCCGGCCGCCTCGACGGCGTCGACGATGGCGTCGTTGTGGCCCATCAGACCCGTGCCCTTTGTCCAGCCGATCAGGGCATGGGCGATCGTGACCCGTTGCGCCCAGGACGATTCCGCGCTCCAGCGGGCCACCACCGCGTCCAGGGCCGCCTTGGACTCGCCATAGGCGCCGTCGCCACCGAACATGCCGCGGTTCGGTGAGCCGGGCAGCACCACGTGCAGTCGGGAGTCGATGTCACGTTCGGCGCCGATAGCGGACAAGCCGCCGATGAGCCGCTCCACGGCCCACAACAGCACCTTCATCTCCATCTCCGAGCGCGAACCGGCTTCGGAGAGGTCGCCGGCCACCCGCGGTGCGGCGAACGGGAACAGCAGGGTCGGCGTCTGGGCGTCCTTGACGTGAATCGACTGCGGCCCAAGGCTTTCGGTCTGCTCGTTGCCGACCCAGGAGACCAGCGCGTCGATGTCGGAGTAGGACGCCATGTTGGCCGGAACCACCCACAGCGCCGCGCCGAAACGGGCGTGGTCGCGGTAGAGCGCCTTGTAGAACTCCAGCCGCTCGTCGTCCAGCCGCGAGGTCGTGGCGACGACGGTGGCGCCACCGTCGAGCAGGGCCGCCACGACCGAGGCGGCGATGGAACCTTTGGAGGCCCCGGTGACCACGGCAACCTCGCCTGAAGAGCGGCCTGGCGCGGGGTTCTCCGCACCAGCGGCGACACGCGCGTACAGCGCCGCATGCACCGGCCGGCCTTCGCGCAGCGCCCGGCCGCGCCACCAGTCGGCCTGGGTGGCGACCACATGCCCGGCACCCTCGAAGCGCTGCGAGAGCCGGTCCCAGTCGGCGTCGAGGTCACCTTCGCCGGTCAGCCACAGCCGCACGAGATCCTCACGGGCGCTGGCCCAGCGATCGTCGAGCAGCACCGCCTTGCGGGAGTCGAACACCGGGGCGACCAGCCGCGGCCAGTCCGCGCCGAGTTCGGCGGTGACCAGATCGATCAGTTCGGTGTCGGCGTTGCCGGCCGGCGCACTCGCGGCGTCGCCGAGCCCAAGCTGGCTGAGCACCAGCCGAGCCGCCGAAGCCAGCACGCCGTCGCGGCCGGTGACCGTCGCGGCGAACTCCGTCAGAGCGGCGGAGTCCACCACACCGCCGGTGGCGCCGCCGGCCGAGGGCAGCGCGACCGCGACACCGCGGCGGGCGGCCACCGCGGCGACCGCCGTGTCGATGGCCTTGTCCACGGCGGCCGCGTCGGCGAGCGCGCCGTCGTGCAGGCCGCCGAGGGGGCCGCCGCGCACGCTGCTGCCCTCCCGGGTGCCCAGCGCCAGTTCGACGGTGACATGTTTGGTCCAGCCCGCACCGAGTTCCCAGACCTTGGCGACCCGCTCGGCGACCACGCCGGGCCGCTTGCCGGACGGGCCCAGCGCGGTCCGCAACTGGTCGTTGACGGCGTCGCTGAGCACCGGTCCGAACGGCTTGTACGTCCGGGCCAGCTTGGTGACCTGGCCGCGCAGCGAGGTCAGGTCGGCTTCTGCGGCGCCGTCGATCGCGCCGAGGTTGAGTTCGGAGCCGAGGTCGACGAGCAACTGGTTGCGCCGGGACGAGGCTCCGTCAGTGATCGACTCGATCGTGTCCAGCGGCTCGACCTGATCGAGGCGCATCTTGGCCGACAGCGCGATCAGCGCCACCGTGGCGTCGGCGGCGTCGAACACAATGTCGGCCGGAGCCGCGGAGCCGGCGACATCAGACACCGGTCGGGGTGCGCCCGCTGCGGCGGTGGGCGCCGGGGCGGCTGCCGCAGGCGCCGCTTCGACCGGGCCGGAGGCAGCGGTTTCGGCCTGAGGTTCCGGCTCCGGCTCCGGCTCGGGATCGGTGTCGGTGGCGAACAGCACCGCGGCGTCACGTTCGACGTTGAGCACTTCGACTGTGCTGTAGGCGTATTCGGGCAGCTTCAGAGTGTTGGTGGCCAGGCCGGCGACGGTCGGCGCGGACCGCACGCCGATCTCCACGAACCGCTCGATGCCGACCCCGCCGGCGGCGGTCTCGGTGAACAGCAGATCCTGGGTCTCGATCCAGCGAACCGGGCTGGCGAACTGCCAGGCCAGCAGCTCGATCACCACGCGGCGCCCAACCTCTTTGGGCCGCTGAGTGATCCACGTGTCATAGTCGGCGAGGATCTCGTCGAGCGGTTCGGCCGGCACCAGATCGCGGATCTCCTGGATGAAGTCGCGGTCGAGGGTGAACAGCCGTGGCACCAGATTGGGGATATAGCGGCCGACGAGGACTCGGGCATCGGCTTCGCGGGGCATGATGCGCTCCAGCGAGCGGCGGAATTCGGGGACCCCGACCCGCAGCACATCGGAGTGGAACGGCACGTCGATACCGGGCACCTGAATGTAGGCCCGCCTGCCGCCGGTGATCTCCCGGCGCCGCTCGATCTCCTCTTCAAGCGCGTCCAGACCAGCCACGCTGCCGGCGATCGCGTACTGCGACCCGCGCAGGTTGTAGTTGACGATCTGCAGGAATTCCCCGGTGCGCTCGGCGATGTCGGCAACGAACGCCGTGACGTCGGCGTCGTCGAGATCGATCTGCGACGGCCGGATCGCGGCCAGTCGGTAGTTGGACCGGCCCTGTTCGTCACGGGGAACGATGTCATGCATCTTGCTGCCGCGGTGGAACACGACCTCCAGCAGCGCCTCCAGTTCGTAGACGCCGGTGACGCAGGCCAGCGCGGTGTACTCGCCCACCGAGTGGCCACAGGCGATGGCGCCCTCGACGAAGGCGCCCTGCTCGCGCATCTCGGCGACTTGCGCGGCAGCCACCGTGGCCATCGCGACCTGAGTGAACTGCGTCAGGTACAGCACCCCGTCGGGATGCTGGTAGTACACCCCACGGGCGATCAGGCTGGTCGGGTTGTCCCGGACCACGTGCAGCACCGAAAAGCCCAGCGCCTCGCGGGTGAACGCGTCCGCGCGGTCCCACACCGCACGAGCCGCCTTCGAGCGGGACCTGACCTCCATGCCCATGCCCTTGTGCTGGATGCCCTGACCGGGGAAGGCGTAGGCGGTCTTGGGGGCGGCCAGGCGGGCCGTCGCGGACATGACGAGTTCGCCGCCCGTTCCAGTGCCCCCAGTCGCTTCGCTCCCGCCCCGCCGGGCCTTCGCGGTGACCTCCAAAACCTCTGCGCCCAGGTCGATTCCGACCCGGTCGACCCGGATGTCGATCTCGTCGCCCGGAGCCACCATGCCCAGGAAACGGGCCGTCCAGCCGATCAGCTTGCCGGGCGCGCCGGGCTTGCCGTCGGTAGCGGTCACGACGTGCTGCGCAGCCGCCGACAGCCACATGCCATGCACGATGGGCGATTCCAGCCCGGCGAGCAGCGCCGCGCATCCGTCGGTGTGGATCGGGTTGTGGTCCCCGGACACCACGGCGAAGGGGCGCATCTCCACCGGCGCGGTGATCGTCACGTCGCGGCGCCTGCGACGTGGGGTGTCGGTGGCGTTGACCGACACCGCTCCCCCGGCGCGCACCGGATCAGTCAGCTCAGCCGGACCCGTGCGGCCCCGAATGGCGAACCGCTCCTCCAGAACGGCCAGCACGTGCCCGGAGGTGTCGCTGACGTTGACCGTCACCGGAACCACCCGGCCCACCTCGGTGTCGTAGGCGTGTGACGACGTCGCGGTCACGACCAGCCGGGTCGGCTGCGCGGGTAGCGGTTTGAGCAGTCGCGCGGCATGGTCCAGATGCACGAGGCTGAGCAGGCCCTCGATGACCGGGAATCCGGAGGCGGTGACGGCGCCGCCGATCGCGGCGAACACCGCGGGCCAGCACCGGCCGACCAGGGCGTCGGGAACGGTGGTCAGGGTGGGGGCCAGCGGGGCGCCGAACGTCGCGGTGACGCCGGTGTGGTCGGCCACCCGTTCGGGGTCCCAGTCCACGGTGACGGTGGCAGAACCACCACTCAGCGCGGGCAGCGCGTCGGGTCCGTCGACACCGGCGGCGATGGCGAGCACGGCGCGCATGGCCGCGGCGGCGTCGGCGGTGATGACGACCGGGGCGCCGCCGTCGACGACGGTGGAGGGCAGCGTGAAGGTGATGTCAATCCAGTTGCCCGACAAGGGAACCCGCAGCACCACCCGGTCGGAGCCGATCACCTCGAGCCGCGCGCCGGTGGAATGGTTTGTCGCAGAGCTCGGATATTCCCGAGTCGCCGCGCTCCTGCCCTCCGAGAAATCGAGCACCTGCCACTCCGACGGCGGGGCCAGCCGGTGGACCGGGTTGACGGCGGTGCGCCCCGCCCAGAGCACATCCGGGGAGTCCAGCACGATGCCCAGCGGACCGCCGACGTCGGTGCGGACATGCAGCCGCGAGGCGACCGGTTCGGGCAGCGCGCCGGCGGCCAGAACCTGCTCGACGGCCGCGGCTTCGAAACGGTCCAGCAGTTCCCCGACGGGTTCGTCGAGCCGGTCGATCCCGGCGACGGCGGCGGTGCCGGGGATGATGCACACCTGATCGGCGGTGTAGCGGGCGTCGTGGGCCTGCCACAGCGAGTCGCTGCGCCACCAGCGGCGCACATCCTTGTCGATCACCGGCACGAAGTTCACCGGCTTGCCCAGGGTCTTGCACAACTCGACGAAGAAGGGTCCGTCTGCCGGGTGCAGCAGCACGGTGGCAGCGTCGGGGTAGCGCTGCAGCAGGGCGTCGATCGCGCGGTCGGGATCCTCCAGCAGGTCGGAGTCCGCGCCGAACAGCGTGTCGATCGGGCCGGTCTCGGCGGCATCGAGCCGGGCTTCGGCGCGCTGCAGCATGGCCGCGAAGCGATCCCGCCAGGTCACGTCCAGCCACGGCGAGCCGGGGGTCTTGGTGTCGGCGCCGGCCAATGTCGCCGGCCAAGCGGCTCCAGCGCTGTCCCCCGCCCCGATGGCCAATTCGACGTAGCGGCGCAGCCATCCGGCATAGGTCATCTCGGCGACGTCGCCGAAGTACGGCTTGGCGGTCAGCGCCATCGCGGCGATGATGTCGTCGCGCCGGGCCGCCACCGCCTCGGCGTCCCCGGCGACCTCGTCGAGCAGTCGGCCGCACCGGGACGCGGAGTTGTCGATCTCGTGGATGTCCGCGCCGAGTTGGCTGCGCCCGGATGCCATGCCGTTCAAAGCTTTTCCGGCGCCCACCCACGTCTCGGTGCCGGCGGTGTCGACGAGCAACTGCTTGACCGCCGGCGAGGTGGTGGCCTCCAGACAGGCCATCGACGCGGTGCCGACCAGGATGCCGTCCACCGGCATCGACGGATAGCCGTGGGCCAATGACCAACGGCCGGTGAGGTATTCGGCCGCACGCGCCGGGGTGCCGATGCCGCCGCCGACGCAGATGGTGATGTTGGCCTGGGAGCGCAACTCCGAATAGGTGCTCAGCAGCAGATCGTCGAGGTCCTCCCAGGAGTGGTGGCCACCGGCCCGGCCGCCCTCGACGTGGGCGATCACCGGGCGGGTGGGTACCTCGGCGGCGATGCGGATGACCGAGCGGATCTGCTCGACGGTGCCGGGTTTGAAGCAGACGTGGGTGATGCCGGCGTCGTTCAGTTCGGCGATGAGGTCGACGGCCTCCTCCAATTCGGGGATGCCGGCGCTGATGACCAGGCCGTCGATCGGCGCACCTGAGGCACGAGCCTTCTGCACCAAGCGTTTTCCGCCGACCTGAAGCTTCCACAGGTAGGGGTCGAGGAACAGCGCGTTGAACTGCACGGCCCGGCCCGGCTCCAAAAGGGAACCCAGCTCGGCGATACGCCGGTTGAAGATGGGCTCGGTGACCTGACCGCCGCCGGCCAGCTCCGCCCAGTGCCCGGCATTGGTGGCCGCCGCCACGATGCGGGCGTCGACGGTCGTCGGCGTCATCCCCGCCAGCAGGATCGGCGAGCGCCCGGTGAGCCGGGTGAACTTCGTCGAGAGTTTCACCGACCCGTCGGGCAGGCTGACCACCGACGGCGCGTAACTCGACCACGGCGCACCCACCTCCGGCGCCGCACCGATGGTGAACAGGTTGCGCTGGCCGCCCCGCGTCGCCGCCGGCACGATGCCCAGACCGAGACCACGGACCACCGGGGCGGTGACGCGGGTCAGGATGTCGCCGGGACCCAGATCGAGGATCCAGCGCGCACCGGACTCGGCGATCTCGGTGACCGACTGCACCCAGTCGACCGGCTGCACCAGCCCGGCCTCGGCCATCCGGCGGGACAGTTCGACGTCCAGTCTGACCGCTTCGGCCCAGCGGACGACGATGTCCACACCGTCGGCCAACCGCGGGGTGTGGAAGCCGACCTCGACCTGGACCGGGTCGAACACGGGGTTGAAGACCGCGCCGCCGCGCACCTTGTTCTTGCGCTCGGCGGCTTCGGAGTCGGCGATCTGCCGGCAGTACAACTCGAAGCGCGACAACTGCTCGGGCGTTCCGGTGATGACCACCGAGCGACGGCCGTTGCGGATGGACAGCACCGGCGGCTCGACGATGCGAACGTCGCGGGCGAACTCCTCAAGCAACCCGGCGATGCGCTCGGGCTCGGCGTTGGTCACTGACAGCATCGGGGTGCGATCGCCCAGGGCGGTGATACCGCGCCGGCGGGCGACCAGCGTGCCGGCCGCACCGATCAGCTGGGACAACGCCAGCAACTCCACGTCGAGGGAGCCACCCGCCCGCAGCGCTTCCACGGCCAGCACGCCCTGGGAATGGCCGGCCATCGCCACCGGCGGGGCGTCGGCGAAGTCCAGGCCCTGACGGGTCAATGCGCGGACTGCCGCGATCTGGGTCAGCAGCACCCCCGGCAGCGAGACCGCCGCCGAGGTCAGCTGACGGGTGGTCGGCACCGCCTCCCCGGCGGCCAGCGACCGAACCCACCGCAGCGGCTGGAATCCCACGGGCCGCACCACCACGAGTTCGTCGGCCACCGGTTCGAGCAGCAGTTCCGCCTCCCCGGCGATCCGCGCCAACTCCGATTCGATGCCCGCCATCGTGACGAGTTCTTCGAGTCCGGCCAGCCAGGAACTCGCGCCCTGGCCGCCGAAGGCCACCGCATAGGGTTCGCCGGCGTTGAGTCGATCCACAAGCGCGTAACTGGTCACCCGGTCGGTGTGCGCTCCGGTGGGCGGCCTGTCGTATTCGTGGATCGTCAACTCGCGTCTCCCGATTAATGGGTTTTCCCGGCGCACTAAGAGTCCCATGAGGACGGCGCCATTTCAGGCAGCGCTATTTGTTACTGACGAGTTCTACGGTCGAGTAACCACGCTCTGGGCCACCCGGGCTCGCGGACCGGCCGACGGTGGCCGAGGCAAATGGCCTGCATGTGGCCGGTTACGCTGGAGTAGCTAAATCGTCGCTGCTCACGGGCTGATTGTTATGCAATCGTTACCTGCGAATCCGCTGCCGGCCAACACCGGCGTGTCGGCCCCGACCAAGCGGTTGATCTGGTTTTGAGCGCACAATTATTCACTCAATGAGCGCACGAAAGTTTGCTGGCAAATACCTACCATTGAGTAGGTTTATTCAGTCACGCCCACTGGCCGAATTGCGCCTTCAGGATGTTGTTGAGGTCCACCCCGACTCCGGCGACCTTGCGGGCGTCGATCTCGAACTGGTGCAGATGCGCGGCCGGGTGGACGAAGCCCTGCGGCGTGCCCCAATTGTGCTGCCAGAACCACGACCCGAGCCCGTCCTGCAGCGCCCAGTCGATGACCTTCGAGTTGCCGTAGACACCGACCCGCTGATGACCGATGACCGACTCCCAACCGCGCAGGTAGGGGGCAACCTGCTGCTTGTACTGGTCGTAGCTGGGATTGTCGTCGATGGAGGCGTAGATCGGAACGGTCGCCGGGCCGCCGGCTGCGGTGTGCAGTTCCACGCCGCGCTTGGCGTGGGTGATGCCGGCGGGCTGACCGCCGAGCCAGTCGGAGGTCTCGCCCTTGCCGAACTGGTAGTTGGAGACGATCTTCAGACCGGCCTGACTCAGTTCGCGGGCTTCGTCGATCTTCATCGGCTTGCCGATCATCCAGCCGGCCCCCGGCCGGCGGTCCGACACGTAGCGGATCGCACCCACCGCACCGGCCGACTTGATGTCGTCGGCGCTGAGCACCCCGGCGGAGTAATCCAGGAGCACCCCGAGGGGATCGGCGGAGGCGACGGCGGCGGACACCATATCGGCCAGCTCCCCGAGACCCAGGACGGCGACCGGTGTGGCAGCGGCGTACTTGAGCAGGCTCCGGCGGGTCACGGACATGTGCGCCACCCTAAGCGAGCGACGTCGGTGAACCTGGGATTGATCGGCGCGAGGCCGTGTCAGACAGCGCGCGGCCGACGCCCGTCGAAGGCGGCGGCAAACCCCCGCCCGAGAAGTTCCAGGGCGGGCTCGATCTCCTCGAGATCGGGAACGCTGAGTGACGGCAGGCGGCGGCGCATCCCGGTGATGTCGGCGACGTTGTGATGAAGCGTGACCGGGATCGGACCGCCGGCGTAGCCGACGGGAACCCGGGCCCATGCGACGTAGTAGAACTGGTTCGGGGTGTATGCCTCGCCCGCCGCCGCGGGGCGCGGGTAGAACCAGATGGAATAAAAGGTATCGCCGTTGTCGTGATCGTCGCGGCGACGCTGCAACTCCCCGGCCATCCCTATCTCGATCACCGACTCGACCACTCCGGTGTCTCGCCAGCTCATCGAAGAGATGCTAGCGCGCTGGCACCTGTGGACCCGGCTTCGACTCGGGCCCTGGCCCTGCCGGCAACCGGCCCGGATGGCTGAACCGTGCTGCGCGGCGATGAATCCGGTGTTCCCGACCGCGGGTCCGGCGGGGCGGGCCGGGCGCCCGGATGGGTTCGGCATAGAACATCGCCTTGGTGATCTCGACGAGCACGAGGTAGGCGAGGACGAACAGTGCCAACACGCCGAAGAACTGCCACGGCAGCGCGGCGAAGCCCAGCGCCGGTGCGAGCGGCGAAATGGTCAGCACAACCCCGACGGCGATGACCGTCAGCGTCGCCGCCGTCATCACCCCACCAGGCCGGCTGCGGAAGAACGGGATCCGGCGGGTGCGGATCGCGAAGATGATCAGCGTCTGGGTGGCCAGCGACTCGATGAACCAACCGGTGCGGAACTCGGACGGCCCGGCGTGCAGCACGCCCAGCATCAGCCCGAAGGTGAGGAAGTCGAACAGCGAACTGATCGGGCCGAAGGTCAGCATGAACCGCCGAATGAAGGCGATGTTCCAATGCGACGGGGCGTGCAGTTGTTCGGGGTCGACCCGGTCGGTGGGGATGGCCAACTGGGAAGTGTCGTAGAGCAGGTTGTTGAGCAGGATCTGGCTGGGCAGCATCGGCAGGAACGGCAGCACGGCCGATGCCGCGGCGGCAGAGAACATGTTGCCGAAATTGCTCGACGTGCCCATCAGGACGTATTTGATGGTGTTGGCGAAGATGCGCCGGCCCTCGGCCACCCCGGAGGCCAGCACCCCGAGATCCTTCTCCAGCAGCACCACGTCGGCGGCGTCCTTGGCGACGTCGGTCGCGGTGTCCACCGAGATGCCGACGTCGGCGGAGTGCAGGGCCAGCGCGTCATTGACGCCGTCGCCCAGAAACCCGATGGAACGCCCGGTCTGGCGCAGCGCCCGGATCAGGCTGGCCTTCTGCTCCGGCGAGATCCTGGCGAAGACGGTGCCGTTCTGCGCGGCTGCGGCGAACGCGGCGTCGTCGAGTTCGGCCAGCTGCGCCCCGGTAAACGTGCCCTTCGACGCCAATCCCACTTCCGCACAAACCTTTTCGGCCACCTGTGGGTTGTCCCCGGTGGCGACCTTCACCTCGATGCCGAGTGCGGCAAGCTGTGCCAGTGAGTCGCGGACAGCGAGCTTGGGCTGGTCGGCGAACGCCAGAAACCCGTGCAGCGTCAGGTCTTTTTCGTCGGCGGCGGTGATCGCGGTGAGATCCCCGGCAGGCCGGCTCGCAACAGCAACCACCCGGCGGCCGTCGGCGAACAGCCCGTCGAGCGTGCGCTGGGCCGCATCGGGCACGGCCACGCACCACTGCACGACCTGCTCGGGGGCGCCTTTGACGATGAGCGTCCGGGTGCCGGCATCGTCGACGAGGGACGAGGCAGCCTGACGGGTGTGGTCGAACGGCAACTGTGCGACGCGGCGCACACCTGCGACGCTGATCCGTTGTGCCGCTTCGTAATCCCATACTGCGGCGTCGAGCGGATTTGCGCTGGTTCCCCCGACGGCGGGGTCGACGTCGGTGGCCAGCAGACCCGCGCGCAGCACGGACTCGCTGGGCTGCCCGGCCGGGTCGACCGCCTGGATCAGGGTGACCCGGCCTTCGGTGAGGGTGCCGGTCTTGTCGGTGATCAGGACGTCGATGTCCCCGAGGTCCTCGATACAGACCAGCCTCTTGACCAGCACCTTGAGCTTCGCCAGGCGCCGCGAGCCGGTGGCCAGGCTGGTGCTGACCACGGCCGGGAGCAACTGCGGGGTGATGCCGACCGCGATCGCCAGTGAGAACAGCACGGCCTCGATCAGCGGGCGGCGCAGCAGCAGGTTGGCCACCAGAATCAGGACGGTCAGCGTCAGCGCAACCCACAACAGCAGATAGGAGAACCGCCGCAGCCCGATCTGGAATTCGGTCTCGGGCTGACGTTCACCAAGACCGGCGGCGATCTGGCCGAACTGGGCACGCAATCCGGTGGCGTAGACCACTGCGGTGCCGCTTCCGGCGCTGACCACGGTTCCCATGAAGGCCAGGTCCGCGGCATCGGCCAGCGCCGCGCCGGGCGGGGCTGGGTCGGTGGACTTCTCGGCGGGGGCCGATTCGCCGGTGAGGATGCTCTCGTTGCATTCCAGGGTGTTGACACTCAGCAGCCGCACGTCGGCCGGAACCAGTTCACCCAGCGTGAGTTCAATGACGTCGCCGGGCACCAACTCGTTGACGTCGATCTTGCAGTCGCGGCCGTCCCTACGCACCACCGCGTTGTGCCGGACCCGCGAATGCAGTGCGGCGCTGGCTCGTTCGGCGCGGTACTCGTTGACGAAGCCGAGGCCGATGCTGACCGCCAGGATGACGCCGATGATGATGGCCTGCGTGTTGTCGCCGAGGAAGAACGACACCACCGCGGTCACCGCGAGCAAGGCCAGCACAGCGTTGTTCAGTTGGCGGCGCAGCACTGCCCACCCGCTGACCCGATGGGTACGAAGCGAATTCGGGCCGTAGTGGCTCAGCCGCGCCGCGGCTTCGGCGCTCGACAGACCCGATTTCGAGGTGCCGAGGTGGGCCAGTACGTCGGCTGTCGACTGGGCGGCCACCGCGTCTGCGGTCATCAGCCAACGTTGTCACATCGGCGCGAGTCGCTCCAGTTCCCGTCGCGCCAGACGGGCCAACTGATCGAGATACGCGTTCCCCGTCGGCTCCCCCAACGGCCACCAGGTGTGGTTCGCACCCGCGATGCTGCCATCCGGCACCGACCCCAGAAACGTGACGTTGATCGAGTGCGTGGCTGCCTTCGGGGGTGCCGCGGGGTCCGACATCGTGGAGAACACACCAAGGAGGCCAAGCAGTTTCACATCGAGTCCGGTATCCCGCTTCGCCGTCCGGGTTGCCGCGTGTTCCAAACCCTCGCCTTTGCGCAGAGCGCCGCCTTGAATCCACCATCGGGCAGCCTGAGGCACATGGTCGCGCAGGGTCAACAACATCGAATCCCCCCGGGTGACGAGCGTGTCCACGCAGCACAATGGCATCCTGCGGGCAAATTTCGCCCATCGACGCTCAACGGAAAGCCTGCTCACCAGATCGGGCGACCCATGATGCCAATCGATGACTCTCGGATCACCACCAGCGGCTCCCGGGGTGACCTCCTGCCAGTGATTCTGATACGAGCTTCGGCGGAAAACGTGGACACCCATGGCGTCGCCTCCCGCCCCAGCCATCTCATCGGCTGGTCGATCCTCGGACCTGCGTTGACGTAGCACGAAAATTACCCGCTCACCCCGCAGAAGCAACGAGTATCCGGAAACAAACGGCCGGTCCTTATTTGAGGACGTGGCGGGACGCCCGGGTGGCAGCGCAGCGGCATTCTCAGCAAACACAGGCGGTCAATTGGGCCAACCGGTTAGCAAAATCTCAGCCTTGTGCATAGGGTTCTCAGGAATCTGCTGACTGAGTGTTCACCGAACACCCGTCAAGACGCGGCGCGCCCTCAATCCACCGGCCAGCAGAGCAGTACCAGACTCTGGAGGACGCGTCCCATGCCCGCTGACCGCATCGCCCCCCGCCCGCGCCCTATCGCGGTGAATTCCCGTACAGCGGACCCGGCGCCCGCCGGGTACGCCCGCATCGTGGGCCGGGTGGGCGCCTTGGCGGTGGCGCTCGGTGTGGGCGCCGCAGTGGCCTCGGTCCCGGTCGTGGCGTTCGCGGATACGAACGGCTCGACGGGGTCGAGTGGCGCTGCCGACAACGAGTCGACGGGTGGCTCGTCGTCGGCGCATCGCGGGTCGGCTCGGACCTCGGGCAACTCGGATGACGGTGGTTCCGGGCCTTCGACGCGCAGCCGTCGCGGACCTGCGGCGGTGAGCCCGGAGCCGGCGGCGGAGGAACCCGCCACGGGCCGGGGCGTTGACGTCGCGGCGAGCGTTCCGGAGACGGCCCCGAAAGACCCGTCGGCCGACGCGAATCCCGCGCCGAATAGTTCTCCCGGGCCGGTCGAAACACCCTCTAACGCAACGATTCCCGTCGTCACACCGGCTGAACCCTCCGCGCCAGCACCGGTCGCCTCCGTGGCGCCGCGAACAGGTCACGAGTCGCCGGCGTCGGCTGCGGTGGTGGCGGAGCGGGTGCACCCGGCGGCGGCGAGCGCCCCGGTGATGACGACGACGCCCGCCTCGGGTGGGGCGGTGTCGGGATTGAGCGACTCACTGCTGTCCTGGCTGGGCGCCGGTGGGGACGGCGGAGTGCCCGCGGCGGCGCCGTTGGCCTGGACGGCGGCGGCGGCCAGCCGCCGCGAGCTGGAATCTTCCGGCTCCTTAGTGGCGCCCGCGGCGAGCACCACCACCGCACTGGTGTCCTCGCCGAGCGCGTCGGCCACCGGGGCGCTGACGTCCAACCCGATCGCCGACTTCATCCGGATCTTCATCGGCAACGGCACCGCGGACAATCCGAACGCGGGCCTGCTGATCGGCAACGGCTATTCGTGGACCGCTCAGACCTGCAATCAGGGTGCGGCCTGCCGCGGTGGCCAGGCGGGTCTGCTGTTCGGCAACGGAGGGGCCGGGTTCAACGGCGGCGCGGGCGGCTCAGCCGGCCTGATCGGCGACGGTGGCGCCGGCGGGGCAGGCCTGGCCGGGCAGGCCGGCGGCAACGGCGGCCTCGGCGGTGTGCTGTGGGGTTCGGGCGGCGCGGGCGGCGCGGGCGGGGACTCGGCCACCGGGGCCGGCGGCGCCGGCGGGCGCGGCGGCAACGGCGGACTGCTGGCGCTGGCCGGCAATGGCGGGGCCGGCGGTGCCGGGCTGACCGGCGGCGGGGCTGGCGGCGACGGCGGCCAGGGTGCGCTGTGGACCGGCTTCGGCGGCATCGGCGGCGTCGGCGGCTCGGCGTCAGGGGCCGGCGCGGCCGGCGGGTCCGGCGGCCGTGGCGGGGACACATCGTCGATCGCGCTGGCCGGCGACGCCGGCTTCGGCGGGACCGGCGGGGACTCCACCGGCGCCGGCGGTGTGGGCGGGGCTGGCGGGCGCGGCGGGGACACCGGCCTGTTCTCGGCGATCGGCGCCGGCGGTGGCGGCGGTGACGGCGGTGCCGGCGTCACCGCCGGTGGCACCGGTGGCGCCGGCGGACGGGGCGGTCTGCTCCTCAACGGCGGCGGCAGCGGCGGCGACGGCGGAAAAGCGCTGTCCCCCAGCGGTACCGGCGGCAACGGTGGCGACGGCGGCGGCGTCGGACTGCTCTCCACCTGGGGTTCCGGGGGCGACGGCGGCGACGGCGGCGACAGCGGCACCGGCATCCCCGCCGACGGGGTCACCGGCGGGCGCGCCGGCAACGGCGGCAACGGCGGCAACGGCGGCAACGGCTCGCGGCTCATCTCCGCCCCGACCATCAGCGGCGGCAACGGTGCGGGCGGGGCCGGTGGGGGCGGTGGTGACGGCGGCGCGACAGCCCCCGGCGGCGACGGTGGCGTGGGCGGAAACGGCGGAAACGGCAGCCTGATCTTCGGCGGCGCCGGCGACGGCGGGACCGGCGGACGCGGCGGGAACGCCGGTTCCGGCCCGGCCGGCGCCAACGGCAAGGACTCCACCGGATTTACCGACAACAACGGCAACGGCCATAACGGCACCACCGGTGGCACCGGCGCGGCGGGCGGCAACGGAGGGGCCGGCGGCAACGCCGGAACCGGCCGCTACGGACTGTTCTTCGCCAACCCCGGCAAGGCCGGTAACGGCGGCGACGGCGGCGACGGCGGTTCGGGCGGCCTCGGCGGCAACGGCGGCCGCGGCGCTGATGGCACCGCCGCCCATCCCGACGCCGGTAACGGCGGCAACGGCGCCGATCCGGGAGCCGCCGGCAGCGGCGGCAAGGGCGGCGCCGCAGGCACCGGCGCCGACGGCGTCGCAGGCAAGAACGGCGTCGGCGGTACCGCTCCGACCGCGGGCGGCAACGGCGGCGCGGGCGGCACCGGATACACCGTGACCGCCGCCGGCGCGCGGGGCGGCAACGGTGGCGCCGGCGGCAACGG
>CAIRCP010000243.1 GCA_903877095.1 uncultured Actinomycetes bacterium
CCCGCCACATCGATCTGGAAGCATTGCAACCGTCAATCAACCGATTGACCAAGACGAAGTAGCGCAAGCCCCCCACGCGCTCACCATGCGTGAGGCACCAGCCACTACTTCGCGCTCACTTTTAGGTGAGGCACCTCGCCGGAAAGCCCGGACGGCCCCCGGTGGTCACCGAGGGCCGTCCGTAAAGCGAATGAACTACTTCTTTGTGACGGTCTCCGAGAAGTTGCCCTTGCCGTCGTTCAGCCAGGTGATGGTGCCGTTCTGGAACTCGCTGATCCAGCCGCCGTTGGCGACCTTCGCGCCGCCGCCGGTCGTGGTCTCGTCGGCGGTCGGCCAGCCGAGGGCGCCGGACGGGCCGCCCTGCTCTCCCGTGTAGCGCTTCAGGATCTCGCCCTGGACCAGGTACGAACCGGCCGGCGAGGTGAAGATGGTGCCATTGGCGAACGGGGTCATGGAGCCGTCGCCGACCGTCTCGGCCATCCCGGTCGGGGCGCCGAGAGCGGTCGCGCCGCCGAGGCGGGTGTAGGCCGCCGCGGTCGGGCCGTCGAGCGACACGTCGCCCAGGCCCTGCACGTTGATCGTGGTCGGCGTACCGACGACAACCGACGACACGACGCTGCTGGCGGCGCTGGCGCCGCTGCTCGCGACGCTGCTGGCGGCGCTGGCACCGCTGGTGACGACGCTGCTGGCGGCGCTGGCGCCGCTGCTCGCGACACTGCTGGCGGCGCTGGCGCCGCTGCTGGCGACGCTGCTGGCGGCGCTGGCACCGCTGCTGACGGCACTACCGGCGGCGCTGGCTGCCGATGAGCCGATGCTCGAGGCGCTGGACACGGCGTCCTTGGTGGCTTCTTTGGTGGCCGAGCAACTCACGGCGAACGCGACAGCGATGGCGAGGCCGCCGACTCCGGCCGCGGCGCGGGCCATTCTGGTGTTCATTCTGGGTGTTCTCCTTCTTTGGATGACAGTGACGCGTGCGTCGAACGTCAAGGTAGCAAACGAACTGTACGCGCGTGCAGGCCCCAAATCGTTACGTGGAATCTCGTTTCAGCAAAGAATTGATGAAAGAGCGGTACGGATGTGACGGTTGGGACTCGCAACAAACTCGATCGCCGGTACTTGCTGTCACCGAGCGTAAGAGCGGTTACGCTCCCCCATCGGGGCGGCAGTGTCGCCGCACCGACAAGGAGCGATGATGTCGGCACCAACGATGGATCGGCAGCGGGTCAAGACCAGCCAGGTTCTCAGTAGGGGCCCCAACCTCCCTCCCAGCCGGACCATGATCGTGCATTCCGCCGACGGCACCCGGTTGCACACCGAGGTGTTCGGGCCGGCCAATGGCTACCCGATCGTGCTGGCGCACGGGATCACCTGCTCGCTTCAGGCCTGGCATGAGCAGATCAACGATCTCTCCCGCGACTTTCGGGTCATCGCCTACGACCACCGGGGACACGGGCGCAGCGGCGTGCCCGCACCGTCGGCCTACAGCCTCGACCACCTGGCCGCCGACCTCGACGCCGTGCTCGCTGCGGTGCTGCGGCCGGGGGAGCGGGCCGTCATCGCGGGCCACATCCATGGGCGGAATCGCGATCAGCGCCTGGTCCGACCGGTTCCGTGACCGGGTGCAGCAGCGCGCTGACGCGGTCGCGCTGATCAACACCACCCACGGAAACCTGCTCGACAAGATCCAACTCCTGCGGGTGCCCGGCGTGCTGCGGTCGACCCGCATCGCGGCCGCCCGCCAGATGATCCGTTCCCTTGGGGGTGCTCCGCTGTTCCAGGGAACGCAACCGGGTAGCCGCCGGTTCCTGCAGATGATGGCTATCGGCGCGGATGCCGACCCGGCCATCTCCCGGCTGCTGCACGACATCTTCGCCGCAACCTCGCCCGCCGGCCGGGGTGCCTGGGCGCGGGTCCTCGTCGACGAACTCGGCCCGAAGGTCTACATCGACCTCTCGGGCTTGACCGTGCCCGCGCTGGTTATCGGCAGCAGCAAGGACCGATTGCTGCCGATGTGCCGGGCCCGCAAGATCGCCGAGGCCGTCCCCAACCTGATCGAACTCGTCGAGATGCCCGGCGGGCACTGCGCCATGCTGGAATACCCCGGCGACGTCAACGGCCACCTGCGCGGCCTGGTCAACGCCGTCATGTCGTCCCAGCGGATCAGTTCCTGATCGCTGCCAGGGTCTGAACCACCTCCGCAGCGGCGCGCTGGCCCGAGCGCACCGCGCCGTCCATGAACCCGGTCCACTCGTCAGCCGTTTCGGTGCCGGCCCAGTGCAGCGGGCCGACCGGCTGCCGCAGCAGCGGCCCGAACTGCGTCCACGATCCGGGGGGCACCGCCGCGGTCGGTCCGCCGGGCGCGAAATTCTCTGCGCCCCAACGCTGATCGGTGAAGTCCAAGGGGTGAAGTGCCTCCTCGCCGAACAGCGCGGCGAAGCTCTGCAGTGCCTGTTCGCGGCGCTGCGCGGGCTCCAGCCGGTCGAAGTGCCGGGCGTCGGTGAAGCCGAGCAGGATGCCGGGTCCATCAGGTCCGATTGATCCCCCGGTCGCTGCGCTCCTGCCCAGGGGTGGGCTCACGTCGAAGGTGATGAAGACCGGGCCCTCGTCGGAGAGTGCCTGCCCGGAGAGCCCCTGAGCCCGCCAGAACGGCGTCGGATAGGCGGCATAGGACTTGGTGAGTGCGCCCAGCGGCCAGCGCTGGGCCAGCTGCTGGTACTGGATGGGCGGCGCCGGGGCGATGTCGATGTCGAGGCGCTGCGACGGCGCGACCGCGATGATCGCCCGCCGGGCCTCGACCACACCTGCCGACGAACTCACCGCGACCGCATTCTCGGACCACTCGATGCGGGATACGATGGCGCCCAAACGGATTCGCTCACCGAGTTCGTCAGCGATCCTGGCCGACATCTGGTGTGTGCCGTGCACGAAATGGTCCTGCTGTGCGCCCCCGGCAGTGTCGAGCATGCGGTCAAGGCCGCCGGAGGTCTTGACGTAGCGCACCGCATGCAGCATCGACACCTCGTCGGGCTCGGCTCCCCACGTCACGCGCGACATGATCGCCATCAGCTGGTGGGAGCCTGCCGTCGCGCGGACCTTGCGCAGCCAGTCGCCCAGACTCATGCTGTCCAGCTCGGCGGCCCGCTTTGACGCCCAAGGTTCGGTGATGTCGACGTCGCGCGCGATGCGCTCGAACTGCCACTGGATGCGGCCGATGTCGAGCAGGCCGATCAGACCCAGTTTCGGGATGGTGCCGGTGTACCTGCGCACCGTGCCCCGCCAGCGGATGAGGTTGGCGCCGGCGGAGTAGGTGGGGGTGGTCTCGCAGCCCAGATCGGCGGCCAGTTTGAGGACGGCGTCCTGGGTGGGGCCGACGAACGAGGCCCCCAAGTCGATGGCCACTCCGGCCAGCGTGGCCGGTTTGGTGCGGCCGCCCACCCGGTCGCGGCCTTCGAGCACCACGACGTCGAGGCCCTGCCTCGTCAGTTCCCGCGCCGCCGTCAACCCCGCCAGCCCCGCACCGATCACCACCACGTCATGCGCCATGGCTCCAGTCTCGCGTGTCCCTCAGACCGCAACCAACATGGGGCCGGGAATGCATCGACGCTGCGCCCAGCGCGCCCCTTCCCCGGAAACCACGCTCTGGCTGCAGAGCTGATGCGGGCCACGCTCTGGGCGCAGTGTTGTCTGGGCGCAGTGTTGTCTGAAAGTCGATCGGGGAGAAGAGTTGCGGCGGTGAAAGTCCTGACTGCCCTGTTCGGGCCCACCGACGCCGTCGCCCGGGCCCGAGCCCTTCGCGAGGCCGGTGCTGCCGGAGTCTTCACCTTCGAGGGTCCGCACGACGTTTTCGCGCCGTTGACGCTGGCTTCGACCGTCGGCGGCCTGGACTTGATGACCAACGTCGCGATCGCCTTCCCGCGCAACCCGATTCAGCTGGCGCATCAGGCCTACGACCACCAGTTGCTCAGCGGCGGCCGGTTCACCCTGGGGCTGGGCACCCAGATCCGCACGCAGGTGGAGAAGCGCTACGGCGCGTCGTTCGACCGGCCGGTCGTTCGGATGCGCGAACTGGTCAGTGCACTGCGCGCGATTTTCGGCGTCTGGCAGGACGGCGGGCGGCTGGATTTCCGCGGCGAGTTCTACCGCCACACCCTGATGACGCCGACGTTCAACCCTGGCCCCAATCCCTTTGGGCCGCCGCCCATTTACGTCGGTGCGCTCGGACCGCGGCTCACCGCAGCCACCGCCGAGGTGGCCGACGGGCTGCTGGTGATGCCGTTCGGAACGGCCCGCTATCTGCGCGAGGCGACCATGCCCGCGGTGCGGGCCGGGTTGGCTGCCCGCGACGACGGAGCCGCGGCTGACTTCGCGGTGGTGCCGGAGGTGATCGTCTCGGCGGGCGACGATCACGAGGCCACCCGCCGCCTACTGGCGTTCTACGGGTCCACCCCGGCCTACCGCCCGGTGCTGGACATCCACGGCTGGGGGGAGCTGCAACCGGAACTGAACCTGCTGTCCAAGCAGGGCCGGTGGGCCGAGATGGGCGGGCTGATCGGCGACGAGATGCTGCACGCCATCGCCGCGTGCGGGACACCCGCACAGATCGCCGCCCACATCCGGGAGCGCATCGAGGCCGCCGACGGCGCCCGGGTGGACGCGGTCTGCCTCTACCAGCCGGGCCCGATGGAGCCCGCCGCGCTGTCGGCGATCGTCACCGCATTGCGCTAGCGGGCGCGTCAGCGGCTCCGGCGCGCGACGGCCAGTCCCACCGCCGGGCCGATCAGGACGAGGGACAGCCAGGACCACTGGGCGGCGTTCGGGCCGAACCGGTAGGCGATCGGGATGGAGATAAGGAAGACCACCGCGACCGCGAGCGAGTGCGCGATCAAATCCGTTCTGGGCAGCGGTCTGTCGGTGAGCCCGCGCGCTCTGCCGACCAGGATCAGCGCCACCGTGGCGAGGGCGATCGAGGCGACGTTGACGGCGAAGACGGCCGTCGGCAGCGGATATTTGTAAGGGTCCGGGGCGCTGACGGCCCTGGTGGTGAAGGGGACGAAGATCACCAGCGCCACCAGGTAGATGCAGATCCGGACGGTGGGGGCGTCGAGGGCGTGAAACAACGACAGCGCTTGATGGTTGAGCACCCACATGCCCGCGATCACGAGGAAGCTGATGAGGAAGGCGACGAGTCGATCGCCGATGCCGCCGCTCAGGAGGGTGTGCAGGTTGTGCCACTCCGCAGGCGGTGGTACTTCGAGGTCGACGACCAGCAACGTGAGCGCGAACCCGAAGATGGCGTCCATCAGGGTCATGGCACGAATGAACTCGACGCTCTCCCGCTCATAGAACCAACTACCGGGTCTGCGGGCGGTCACGGCGCGACTCCGAGCCAGTCGGCGAATCCGGAGGGATCGTGGCGGCCGAGTGCCCCGTGCTCGAACAACCCCCAGCCCTCATGGACCGATGCGGAGTCGTCGTAACACTGCGCCCGGCCGACGTGGTCGATGACGCCGAACCCGGACCGGGCGATGACGGCCGGGTCGGTCATGTCGTAGGTGCGGCGTTCGGTGAACTTCGGGCCCTTCCAGGTGCCGTGCAGCCAGTCGGAGTCGCCGCCGTAACCGCCGCCGACGTGAATGGGCACCGGCAGCTTGGATGTGATCTCAAAGCGCACCGGGGTGCCGGTGGCGTCGGTGGCGTCGATGGTGGCGCCGGTGGGAATCCTTGTGCCCGAGCGATAGTGGATCTTCACCCGCGGCCACCCCAGTTGCTCCACCCGCCCGTCGCGCCAGATGCGGGTGCAGTCGTTGAGCGAGCGGTAGCCGGTGGGGTCTTCCTGGATGATGACGACGATGGCGAAGTCGTCGAACGCCATCGGCACGTAGAGCCACCACATGCCCTCGAACGGCGGGTCGGCCGGCCGCCCGGGCGGTTCGGCCTCACCAACTGGGCGGATGCCCCACGACCTGTCCCGGCTGCCGATCCAGGTGGCCGGGTCGACGGCGATTTGGCGGCCGTCGATGACGAGTTGGCCGCTCCAGGAGCCGAGTTGGGCGAACCGCTGGGCGTCCAGGGTCACCCGGCTGCCCGAGCGCATCAGGTGGCGCTGCTCCTGCACCACCGGAAACAGGCCGTCCCAGGTGAGGTCGCAGGCGATGCCCTCGGTCTCCTCGAGCACGATGCGCAGCTTCTGCAGCGGTTCGACGACCTCGACGCGGTAGCCGTTGACGTGCTGGTGCAGGCGGTCGGCATCGATGACGTCGGACAGATGGACGGCGGTCTGGACGTCACCCTGCCGGACCAGGAGAAAAGCGTCCTTGACGCCCAGGTTGGGGTAGTAGCCGATGCCGCTGATGACGAAGATGTCGCCGGTGCGGTCATGGGCGTTGAAATAGGAGCGGTCGTAGAAGTTGCGGTCGGAGGGGCCCGGCCAGGCGATCGGCTGGGGGAGCTGATGGACCGGGTATTCGTCAAGCGGGCCAAGCATATTCAGGCGACTCCCTCGTCCGATTCGTCGAGGAGCCGCCGCAGCAGGCTCCCGTGATAGAACAGCGACTCCACGTCTTCGGGCATGGGGATCTCGCCGAAATGCACCCGCCGCGCCCCGGTGCGCATGAAGACCACGCACCAGACCACCCCGGAGTAGATGTGGAACCATGTCAGGTCCCCGAGTGTCACCCCGGTGAGGTCCTCATAGGTGTCGCGGACGTCCTGTTCGCGCAGCACGTCCGGAAGTCCCGGAAGCCCGGCCAGTCCCGCCAGCTCCTGGAACACTCTGTGCGCGTACACGATCCAGGCAACGTCGAGTTCCCGTGGCCCGACACAGGCCATCTCCCAGTCGAGCACGGCGACGGGGCGGAATTCGTGGTAGAGCACGTTGCCGATGCGCGAGTCGCCCCAGACGAGGACCGGTTCGCCGGCGGCGACGTCGTCGGGGAAGTGGTTCTCCAGCCACGCCAGCGCCCGCTCCACCAGTGCTGATCGGCCGATGCCGGGGACGGCGAACTCGTACCAGTCCTTGAGTGCGGCGAAGTGCCGCCGCAGCGGGTTGGCGCCGGGCGGGTCGGCATCGGTGAGGAATCCGAAAGTCCCTGCGGCGTCCGGGATCGCGTGCAGCCGGGCCAGCACCTTGACGGTGGCGTCCTGAAGTTCGCGGCGTCTCTCCGGGGCCGCGTCGGCGAACCAGTTTCCGCCGAAGGTGTAGGGCATCACGTCGGGGGGCACCTCGCCGCCAACGTAGTCCATCAGGAAGAACGGGCTGCCGAGCAGGTCGCCGGTCGGTTCGATCCAGCGCACCGCCGGAACCGGGACGTCGGAGAGTTCGGCGACCCGCCGCAGCACCTCGAACTGGTGATCCATCCGGTAGGCGGAGAACACGGGGACATCGGAGGCCGTCGGCGCCACCCGGGCCACCCACCTCTGCTCCACGTGCGAGCCGTCCTGCGTCCACCGGCCGGTCAGGATGATGGTCTCCGACGACATCCCGTTGGAGTCGACTCCGCTCTCGACCGTCACCTCGGGCGCGATACCCGAGGGCAGCACCGTCGACAGCCATTGCGACAGCACCGCCGGGAGGGTGCTGGTGTCCCGGCCCGACCGCTGGAAGCGCGTCAGTTCGCTATTGACCCTGGGTTCGTTGGTCACGTATCGACGTTGCCATAGCGCGCGCCCGTACGGAGTGGCTTGTCGAAAGCGATCAGCACGTCCGGGGAAGCCCGCGCGCCGTCCATCAACCTCCGGCCGGATGGTTGCAGCCTTCAGAAGAGACCACCCAGTTCGCCGCCCGCAGAGGACCAGTGGAATCCGTTTGCCCCGGTCCTGCACGTCACCCCTCCCGGCGACGCCGCCGAGACGTAACACCAGGCGTCGCCGTTCACCAGTCGATTGCCCTCGGGAAGGACTTCGACATTCCGCGTGAATGTGGGTGTATCGGAGGCGACGTAGTGGGCCGGACTCTGCGGGCCCGCAATCACCTGATTGGTTCCGGGCGGTGGGAGGGGACAGTAGTAGTTGGTCCCAGGCAGATTGCAACTGTAATAGCCGGCCGGTCCCGGCTGGCCCCATTGCACGACGGTGCCGCCAGCATCGCGAGGCACCACGATGTCGCAGCCGACCGTGCCGTCGGGGCTGATCCCGCAGCCTCCACCTCCGCTCGCGATGAAGAAGACCCAACCGGGGTCACCGGGCGTGGTGTAGGCGCTCGTGTCCACAGTGGGCGCGGTGGAAGGGTCGTCGGCGGATGCCGTTGGAGCGCAACACAATGCCGTGGCGGTAGCCGCAACGAGCAGAATCGACGCTTTCGAAATCCCCAACATCAACGTTCTCCTCACCCTGGAACCGCGACAAGACAGTCAGCGACTAAACGGGGCTTTCACCGTGAGGGTGACCCGACATGGACGCCCTCCCTCACATCTGGCTCGATATCAGCCGGAGCTGTTGTGAGCGTAACTGTCCTGTGCCGCATAGAGAAGGGTTCCCAGTCGCCGGGTGCTCAGAGTCTGCTGCCGGCGGCGTCTCCGCCGAACCGCTGGGCCAGCCATACCGGCAGGACGGCCAGGATGGTCAGCGTCGCGGCCACAACGTTGATCACCGGGGCCTGATTCGGCCGGAACAGGTTGCCGAAGATCCAGATCGGCAGCGTCTGGACCGTCGGGCCGGCGGTGAACGTCGTGACGACGATCTCGTCGAAGCTCAGCGCGAACGCCAGGATCGCCCCGGCCAGCAGTGCGCCGCGGGTCATCGGGAACGTCACGTAGCGGAAGGTCTGGAACTGCGACGCGCCCAGATCCGACGACGCGTCCTCCAGGCCGGTGCCGAGGCGGCGCAGGCGGGCCTGGATGTTGTTGAACACGACCACGATGCAGAACGTCGCATGACCCACGATCACCGTCGCCAGCCCGAGTGCGACGTGCAGCGCGGAGGTGAAGGTCGCGTTCAGGGCGATGCCGGTCACGATTCCCGGAAACGTAATCGGCAGTACCACAAGCAGATTCACGGTCTGTCTTCCGAAGAACTGGTAGCGCTGCACCGCGAAAGCGGCCATCGTTCCCAGCACGAGGGCGATGGCCGTCGCGCACAGGCCGACCACCACCGAGTTGCCCAGCGCCCGCCACATGCCCTCGTTGGCCCAGGCGTCACGCCACCACCGCAGCGTCCACCCGGTCGGTGGGAAGGCGAACGTCTTCGAGGAGTTGAACGCGTTGACCAGCACCAGCAGCAGCGGGGCGTACAAGAAGACGAGCGCGCCGATGGTCCACGCCCGCAGCAGGGTTCGAGTCCGGTTCGACAGCATCAGACGTTCTCCAGCGCGCCGGTGCGCCGCATCGCCAGGAGGTAGAGCAGCACCGCCGTCAGCGGGATCAGCGACAGTGCCGCGGCCAGTGGCTGGTTGTTGGCGGTCACCAGTTGCCCGTAGATGATGTTGCCCAGCATCTGGGTTTTCCCGCCGACGATGGTGACGGCGATGTAGTCACCGAGAGTCAGCGAGAACGTGAAGATCGACCCCGCGGCGATGCCGGGGAACACCAGCGGGCCGACCACCCGGGCCAGCGTGGTCAGGTCCGAGGCGCCCAGATCCGAGCTGGCGTCGATGAGGTGGTCGGGCACCCGTCCCAGGGCGGCGAAGACTGGAATCACCATGTACGGCAACCACAGATAGCTCAGCGTCACGATCGTGGCGATCAGCCCGTACCCGGGGGTGTAGCCGACGACCCAGTGCAGCGGCCCCTCCGGGGAGAGCATCATGCGCCAGGCATAGGCCTTGACCAGATAGCTCGCCCACAGCGGGGTGGTGACCGCGACCACCAGCGCCAGTCGGGTCCGTCGGGACGCGACCTTGGCCATGAACAACGCCAGCGGGACGGCCAGCACCGCACAGATCAGCGTCACGGTCAGCGCGATGCCGATGGTGCGCAGCGTCGCGGTGCGGAACACCGCGTCGGTGAGCACCCGGACGATGTTGTCGGTGGTGAACGTACGCACCACCGCGCCGGTGAAGTCGTTGACGCCCCACAACGCGGAAACCAGAAGCACCGCAAGGGAACCCAGATAGGCGACGACCAGCCAGGTCAGTGGGGGAACGAGCAGAAAGGCCAGGCTCAAGCTGCGACCCTGTCGTTGCCCGGGCCCCTGACTCACCCCTTGATCTGCTGCCACTTGTCGACCCACTCGCTGTAGGCCGTGCAGTTGTCGCCGCTGCCGTCGACGCACTTCTTCTGCGGCGTGGTCCAGTAGCTGATCTTCTCGGCGTAGGCCGCGTCGGTGGCGTGGAAGGTGCTGCAGAACTCCTTGTCGCTGGTGAGTTCGCAGGCCTTGGTCTGCGCGGGCGCCTCACCGAAGTACTCGGCCACCTGCGCGTTCACCTTCGGCGAGGTGATGTAGTCCATCCACTTGTACATGCAGTTCGGGTGGGCGGCCTTGGCCGCCAGCATCCAGGTGTCCGACCAGCCTGTGGAACCCTCCTTGGGTAGCACGGTGGCGATCTTGACCTTGTCGTCGGAGGAGATCATGTTGGCGATCACCTGCCAGCTGGTCCCGATGGCCGTGGTGCCGGACTCGAAGGCCTGCACCGCCTTGGTGTAATCCGACCAGTACTCGCCGATGTTGGCGTGCTGCGCCTTGAGTAGATCCACCGCGGCGTCGAGCTGCTCGGAGGTGAGCGCGTACGGATTCTTGATGCCCAGTTCGGGTTTCGTCTTGGACAGATACAGCGCGGCGTCGGCGATGTAGATGGGGGAGTCATACGCGGTGACCTTGCCCTTGTACTCCGGGGCGCCCGGGAACACCGCGCCCCAGGTGTCGGGCGCGTCCTTCACGACGGCGGTGTTGTACATCAGCAGGTTGGCGCCCCAGCCGTGCGGGATGCCGTACATCTGGCCGTCGACGGAGTTCCACGCCTTGTCCTTGAGGAACGGCGAGATGGTCGCGTAGTTCGGCACCAGGGCGGTGTTCACCGGTGTGACGTCGCCGCCGTAGATCAGCCGCAGCGTCGCGTCGCCGGAGGCGGATAGGCCGTCGTACTGGCCGGTGCGCATCAACTGGACCATCTCGTCAGAGGTGTTGCCGATCTTGATGTTGACCTTGCACCCGGTCTCCTTCTCGAAGGGGTGCACCCAGTCGACTTTGGGATCGTTGGACCCATCCTCGGCGTAGCCCGGCCAGGCGATCAGGTTCAGTTTTCCCTCGCCGTTGCCGACCGCGGTGGCCGGCGCCATTTTCGGGGCGCCCCCCGAGCCGGTCTCCGAGCCCCCGCCGGAAGTGGTGCTGTTCGAGCAGCCGGCCAAAACCGTTGCAGCACAGGCTAATGCGATGCTCATCTGGCGGATCATCTGGGCTCCTAGGGGTTGTCGGTTCAGGGTGTGGCGGACAGTGGGCGCACGGCGTCGTCGGGCCAGGCCAGCACGATCGGGGCGTCGTGGGAGAGGTCGCCGCCGGTGCGGGCGCTGACCAGCGTTGCGGTGAGGCGCTGACCGTACTCGGTGTCCGCGGCCACCCGGGTGACCGGTCCGGCATAGACGACCTCGGCCACCCGCGCGGGCACACTGCGCATCCCGGCCGGGACGTCGGCGCCGGTGTCGAGCAGCTCCATCCGTTCCGGGCGGATCGCGTAGGTTCCCGTCCGGCCGAGCAGTGCCTGCGCGGTCGGTCCGTCGAGCACGTTGGAGGTGCCGACGAAGTCCGCGACGAAGCGGTTGGCCGGGTTCTCGTACACCTCACGCGCCGGACCCACCTGTTCGATGCGGCCGTCGTTGAAGACCGCGAGCCGGTCCGACAGGGTCAGCGCCTCATCCTGGTCGTGGGTGACGATGACGAACGTGATGCCCAGTTCGCGCTGGATCGCCTTGAGTTCCACCTGCATCTGCTCGCGCAGTTTGAGATCGAGCGCTCCGAGCGGTTCGTCGAGTAACAGCATCTTGGGCCGACCGACCAGTGCGCGGGCCAGGGCCACCCGCTGCTGCTGGCCGCCGGACAGTTGCGCGGGTTTGCGGCCGGCCTGCTCGCCGAGTCGCACCATCTCCAATGCGGCCGCGGTCCGCGACCGTCGCTCCGACTTCGGCACACCTTTGACCAACAGTCCGTACTCGACGTTCTGCGCGACGGTCATGTGGGGGAACAGCGCGTAGTCCTGGAAGACGGTGTTGGAGTCCCGTCGGGCTGCCGGCAGCGCGGTCACGTCCTGGCCGCCGAGGTGAACCGTTCCCGCCGTGGGCTTTTCGAACCCCGCGATCATTCGCAGCACCGTGGTCTTGCCGGAGCCGGACGGTCCCAGGATGGCGAACAACTCACCGCTGCCGACCGTCAGGTCGACGTCGTCGACCGCCACGACCGGGTTTCTCGGGTCGCCGAACACCTTGCGCACCCTGCGCAACTCGATCTGCGGATCATCTGTCCCCGGCGGCACGTTTGGATTTTTGCACAGCTGTGGAGTCACTCGGACATCACCGGTCGGACCGGTCTGGATCCCGACTTCACCTCAAACACCTACGAGGTGCCACCTGGGTGCCGAATCCTGGTTGACAGCGACGGCGCGAGTGAGATCACCCTCGCCGACGGGCGGCAGTTGTCGGGGTCAGGCTTGGCGTCTGAGGACCGGTTCCCGCCGGAGCCGGGTTTGGCAGCCCCGTCGGCCCAGTTCGGGGCCACCCGGATGTGCGCTGGTGAAGTGTAGTGTCGGGTCGCGTGGGCGTCGTTCACGACGTCGTCGGAGGGAGCGCCATGACCGCACAACGGTTGAGCCGCAGGGGAATTCTGGCATCGGTGGCCATCGTGCTCGCCGGGTCGGCGTTGGCGCCATCGCCGGCCGGCGCCGATCCCGGTGCCTATCCACCCTGTCCGCCGAAAGAGAACGCGGACTGCTTCCTGCTGAACCGGGTTAACGAGAAAGTGTTTCCCATTCTGCCGGGGCAGGAGGGGCCGGTGATCGCCAATGCTCACGCGGCATGTGAGTTCATGTCGACGGACGCCTCCGGAAGCAATCCATTGCTGGACTACGGGGTGTGGTTCACCCGTCAACCGGGGGGTAACGCTTTGACCACCGACAGCGCCGCCGACTTCGCGATGTATGCGGCAAAGGCGTACTGCCCCAAGGTACTTCCCTAGCCAAGTGTTCGAAGGCGGACACCGCCATTCGACATCGAAGCCGATGGGCCGATCAGTCCAGGTCGAAGGCATTCCGGACGGCGACGGAGAGGGCCGTTTCCTGATCGGGGAAGAAGAACCCGATTTGGCGACCCAATACTTCGACCGGGATCGTGACGATGTTGTCGATGCTGACCACCGATTCTTTCTCCAGGCCGTTGCGCGGGCCGACGGGCACCTCAGTCGAGAGTCCGCGAATCGTCCCGGTGATCGGTGCGACGGTGACGCGGGTGAGATGGGGTCTGACGAGCTCTCTGGTGAGGATGAGCACCGGACGCGCCTTATCCAGTCTGGCAAGGTGGATAGGCCTCATTCCAGGCCGATGTCCAGACCTGCCGCGTAACGCGCGAGATCGTCGAACCCCTCGGCGTCGGATCCCTTGCTCGCCAGGATTGCGGCGTCACGGGCAGCGATCAGACGACGCCGCTCACGCTCGAGAGCTACCTGCACGAAGGCGGCCCGACTGGCGACGTGTTGGTCTCTGACCTCCCGGTCGATGAACTCGACAACGTCATCGGGAAGCCTGACGGCGATCTGCTTACTCACCCCGATGATGGTACCGATTTGGGATTCACATCGGTACCCCAGGGCTCGCCGTCTGTGTCCGGTAGCCCTTGACGTTGGCTGTCGCCGCGATCAGATAGTCGGCGGCAGTCGGTCGGTCACCGAGGACTCGCAAGCCTCCTCAGCTGAGAAATCCCGTTGCCGCGTCGACCAGGTCCAGCACGGGCTGCGGAAAAGTGCCCAGCACGAAGGTGATCGCCAACGACAGTGCGACGGCCATCAGTGTCAGCGAACCGGGCGGCAGCACGTCCGGGGCGTCGGCGGGCGGGTCGGTGAAGAACATCAGCATGATCACCCGGACGTAGAAGTACACCGCGATCGCGCTCATCACCACGCCGATGACCACCAGTGGGATGGCTCCGCCGGCCGCGGCGGCGGTAAACACCGCGAACTTACTGATGAAACCGGACGTCAGCGGGATGCCCGCGAACGACAGCAGGAACATCGAAAACACCACGCCGGCAACCGGATAGCGCCGGCCCAGGCCGGCCCACCGGGTCAGTTCGGTCACTTCGCGGCCGTCGCGGTCGCGAACCATGCTGACGAACGCGAACGCTCCGAGTGTGGTGAAGCCGTAGGCCGCCAGATAAAACAGCGTGCCCGACACCCCGGCCGCACTGGCGGCGATCAGACCGGTGAGCAGGAATCCAGTGTGTGCCACCGCCGAGTACGCCAGCATGCGCTTGACGTCCTTCTGGGTGATCGCGGTGACCGTGCCCAGTGCCATGGTGAGGATGGCGATCACCCACAGCACCGGACGCCAATCGTCCTTGAGATCCGGCACCGCCACGGTGAGCAGGCGCAGCAGTGCGCCGAACGCGGCGATCTTGGTGGTGGCGGCCATGAACGCGGTCACCGGCGTCGGAGCGCCCTGGTAGACGTCGGGCACCCAGGCGTGGAACGGCACGGCACTGACCTTGAACAGCAACCCCGCCGCCACCAGGGAGGTGCCGATCAGGGCCAGGGTGGGATCGGGCGCGCCGGATCGGACTGCCGCGGCGATACCAGGCAGGCTCAGCGTGCCGGCATATCCGTACAGCAGGGCCATGCCGTACAGGAAGAACGCCGACGAGAACGCCCCGAGCAGGAAGTACTTCAGCGACGCCTCCTGCGACAGCAACCGGCGATGCCGGGCCAGTCCGCACATCAGGTACAGCGGAAGCGAGAACACCTCCAGGGCGATGAAGGCGGTGAGCAGATCGTCGGCAGCCGGGAACAACAGCATGCCGCCGACGGCGAACATCGTCAGCGGGAACACCTCGGTCTGCGCAACCCCCGCTCGAACGGCGATCGCCTCAGCGGCGCTGCCCGGCACCGTCGAGGCCTGCGGGGTGAAGGCATCCAAACCTCGGGTGCCCAAAGCGGATTCGGCTTCGCCGCGGCGCTCGCCGATCAGCAGGATCGCCAGTGCCGACACCAGCAGGATCACGCCCTGCAGGAACAGCGCGGGCTTGTCGACGGCGACCGCCCCGACCGCCGCCAGCCGGCCGGGGCCGGCCCCCAGCGAACGGTGAACGCTGACCACGGCTCCGAATGCGGCGAGCAGACCGGCCAGGCTGAGCGTGATCTGGATGGGGTAGCGGAGCCGACGGGGTGCGAACGCCTCGACGAGCACCCCGGCGACGGCGGCGCCGAGGACGATCAGGATCGGCGAGAGCAGCCCGTATTCGATACTCGGGGCAGTCATTTCGATGCTCCCAGCGTGGGCGCGGGATCGGGCTGGTGGATCTGCGTCAAGGTATGGGTGACCGCGGGTGTGATCACGTCGAGCGCCGGCTTCGGATAGACGCCGAGCACCAGCAGCAGCGTGATCAGCGGGACGACCACCAGAAGTTCGCGCGGCCGCAGATCGGTGAGACGCTCGTTGCCGTCGGCCACCGGGCCGGTCATCATCCGCTGGTACATCCACAGCACGTAGATCGCGGAGAGCACCAGCGCGAGCGCGGCCAGGACGGCGAACACCGGGTAGCGGGTGAATGTGCCGATCAGGACCAGGAACTCACTGATGAACGGTGCGAGTCCGGGCAGTGAGAGGGTGGCCAGCCCGGCGACCAGGAAGGTGCCTGCCAGCACCGGCGCCACCCGCGCGACCCCGCCGTAGGCCGCGATGAGCCTGCTGCCTCGGCGGCTGACCAGGAAACCGGCGATGAGGAACAGTGCGGCGGTGGAGATTCCGTGGTTGACCATGTAGAGCGTGGAGCCGGACTGGCCCTGGCTGGTCATCACGAAGATGCCCAGAATGATGAAGCCGAAGTGGCTGATCGAGGTGTAGGCGATGAGCCGCATAACGTCGGTCTGGCCGATCGCCAGGACGGCGCCGTAGATGATCCCGACCACGGCCAGGGTGATCACCACCGGCCGGAACATCGTCGCGGACTCGGGGAACAGCGGCAGGCAGTAGCGCAGCATGCCGAATGTGCCGACCTTGTCCATCACCGCCATCATCAACACCGCCGAGGCGGGGGTGGCCTGTACGGCGGCGTCTGGCAGCCATCGGTGCAACGGCCACAGCGGGGCTTTGACGGCGAACGCGAACAGGAACCCGAGGAACAGGGCGTGCGCCACGCCGGGCTGGATCACGAACCGGCCGTCGGACACCGCTTCGGTGATGGCCCGGACGTCGAAGGTGCCGGCGTCGAAGGCCTTGCTGTGCGACGTCACCACGTACAGCCCGATCACCGCCGCCAGCATGATCAGACCGCCGAACAGGTTGTACAGCAGGAACTTCACCGCCGCTGCCCCGGAGCGGGCCCGATCGTCGCCGCCGAACACCCCGATGAGGAAGTACATCGGGATGAGCATCGCCTCGAACAAGACGTAGAACAGCAGGATGTCCAGGGCGGCCAGGGACAGCAGCACCATGGCTTCGACCGTCAGCATCAGGGCGATGTAGCCGTGCGTGCCGCGACCTGACAGCCCGGTGCGGTGGTCGGCGTCGTTCCACCCGGCGACGAGCAGCAGTGGCATCAGCACGGCGGTGAGCACCACCAAGGCCAGTGCGATGCCGTCCAGGCCGAGGGTGTAGCTGGTGCCGAAAGACCTTATCCAGCTGTGGCTTTCGACGAACTGGTAGCGGGGGCCGGTGGTGTCGAAACGCACGGCCAGCGTCACCGCGATCAGCAGCACCCCGACCGAGCACGCCAGCCCGAGATACTTCACCGCGCCGCGCATCGACGCTGGCAGTCCGATCACGACGACTGCGCCCAGCAGAGGCAACGCCCACAGTCCTGTCAACATCGCCGTCACCTCCACATCGCGGCGATCAGGACCGCGCCGGCGAACAGCGCGGTGCCGGCGAGCATGGACAGTGCGTAGCTGCGGGCGAAACCGGTCTGCAGGCCGCGCAGCGCGTCGGAGACCCGGCCGACCCCGCGCGCCAGTCCGGTCACCGAGCCGTCGATGGCGGTGTCGTCGACGGCGACCATGGCCCGGGTGACGAGTTGCCCGCCCCGCATGAAGACAGCCTCGTTGACGGCGTCACCGTAGAGATCACGCCGGGCCGCGACGGTGAGCGCGGACACGTCCTGCGGCGCCGTCCGCGGAACCTCGGCGGCATACCGGCGGTAGGCGATCACCACCCCGACGGCCACCACCGCCAGGGCGAGCGACGTCGTCACCCACGCCGGCACGGCATGGTCGGGCTCGGCGGCCCCGACCACCGGCTCCAGCCAGTTGCGCAGAGCGCCGCCGATCGACAACACCGCACCCGCGCCGACCGATCCGAGCGCCAGCACCACCATCGGCGCCGTCATGCTCACCGGCGACTCGTGCGGATGCTCGGTTGCTTCCCAGCGCCGGGCGCCGAAGAAGGTCATCAGCATCACCCGGGTCATGTAGAACGCGGTGATACCCGCGCCCAGCAGCGCAGCCCCGCCGAGCAGCCAGCCGCGCAACCCGCCTGCGTTGAGGGCGGTTTCGATGATGGCGTCTTTCGAGAAGAAGCCGGCGAACGGCGGCACCCCGATGATGGCGAGATAACCGAGCCCGAAGGTGACGAAGGTGATCGGCATGACGGCGCGCAGGCCGCCGTAGCGCCGCATGTCGGTCTCGTCGTTCATGCCGTGCATCACCGAACCGGCGCCCAGGAACAGCCCGGCTTTGAAGAACCCGTGGGTCAGCAGGTGCAGGATCGCGACCGCGTACCCGGCCGGGCCCAGTCCCGTGGCCAGCACCATGTAGCCGATCTGGCTCATCGTCGAGGCGGCCAGCGCCTTCTTGATGTCGTCCTTGGCGCAGCCGATGATCGCCCCGAACAGCAGGGTCACCGCGCCGACGCCGACGACCGCGGTCTGGGCGGTGGGCGCGAAGTTGAAGATCGGCCCGGAGCGCACGATGAGGTACACCCCGGCGGTCACCATGGTGGCGGCGTGGATGAGTGCCGACACCGGGGTGGGGCCTTCCATGGCGTCACCCAGCCAGGACTGCAGGGGCACCTGCGCGCTCTTGCCGCAGGCGCCGAGCAGCAGCAGCAGGCCGACGGCGTTGAGGGTGCCGTCGCTCATGTTCGGCGCGGCGTCGAACACGGTGCGGTAGGCCACCGAACCGACGGTGGCGAACAGCACCATCAGCGCGATGGCCAGGCCGGTGTCGCCGACCCGGTTCACGATGAACGCCTTCTTGGCCGCCGCGGCCGCGCTGGGGTGGAAGGACCAGAAGCCGATCAGCAGGTAGGACGCCAGGCCCACCCCCTCCCAGCCGGCGTAGAGGCCGAGGTAGTTGTCGGCCAGCACGAGCAGCAGCATGGCGGCGACGAAGAGATTCAGATATGCGAAAAACCTTCTGCGGTCCGGGTCGTCGGCCATGTAGCCGATCGAGTAGACGTGGATCAGGGCGCCGACCCCGGTGATCAGCAGCACGAAACACATCGACAGCGCGTCGAGCAGCAGCCCGAAGTCCACCCGCAGCGCCCCGACCGGAACCCAGGTGAACAGCGTGTGCTGCACCACCCGCTGGTCTGCCGCCATGCCGAGCAGATGCGCGAAAAGGACTGCGCCGCAGACGAAGGATCCGATCACCGCCGCGCAGGCCAGCAGGTGCCCCCACGCGTCGGTGGCCCGCCCGCCCAGCAGCAGCACCGCCGCCCCGGCCAGGGGCAGCGCGATAGTCAGCCAGAGAAGTGTCTGCATGTCAGTGCCCGTCAATTCCGCAGCAGGTGCGACTCGTCGACGTCGGCGTTGCGACGGGTGCGGAAGATGGCGACGATGATGGCCAGTCCGACCACCACCTCGCAGGCGGCGACCACCATGGTGAAGAACGCGACCGCCTGCCCGTCGAGCCTGCCGTGCATCCGGGCGAACGTCACGAAAGCCAGGTTGCCGGCGTTGAGCATGAGCTCGATACACATGAACATGACGATGGCGTTGCGCCGCAACAGCACACCGGCCGCGCCGATGGTGAACAGCAGCGCCGAGAGGTACAGGTAGTGCGCCGGGTTCACTGTGCTGGATCCTTCTGGACCGGTTTCTTTTGGGGCCCCCGGATGGTGGCGCTGACCGAGGACTCGTCGTCGGACCCGTCGGGCAGTCGCGCCATGGTGTCGACGGCGTTGCGCCGGGCGTACACCCCGGGATTGGGCAGCGGTGTGGCGCGCCCGCCGCCACGGAATCGTTCGATGGCCATCTCCCGCTGGGTCTTCCGCGGCTCCAGGCGCTCACGGTGGGCCAGGATCATCGCCCCGAGCGCGGCGGTGATCAGCAGGGCACTGGTCAGTTCGAACGCCCACACGTCACGGGTGAAGATCTCGGTCGCCAGGCCCTGCACGTTGCCGTCCTTGTTCGCCTGCTCCAGGCCGGCAAACCCGCCCGTCACCCCGTTGCCGATTCCGGCGATCAACAGCACACCGAACCCGAGTCCCGCCAGCAGAGCCGCGATCCGTTGTCCCCGAATGGTTTCCACCAGGGACTGGGCCGAGTCGACGCCGATGAGCATCAGCACGAACAGGAACAGCATCATCACCGCGCCGGTGTAGACCACCACCTGCACCACACCGAGGAACAGCGCGTCCTGCGCGACGTAGATGACGGCCAGCGCGATCATGGTCGTGGCCAGGGACAGCGCCGAATAGACCGCCTTGGGGGCGGCGACCACGCCGATAGCGCCGATCACCGCGATGGTGCCCAGCACCCAGAAAGCGATGGCTTCGCCGGTCATGACGTCACCTCGTTGGGTGGGGTGTTCCCGGGGGTGATGTTCCCCAGGTAGTAGTCGTCGTCGCTCATGCCCGGCGCCATCGGGTGCGGCGGCTCCGACATCCCGGGCTGCAGTGGGGCGAGGAGTTTGTCCTTGCCGTAGATCAGGTCGGCGCGGTTGTCGTCGGTCATTTCGTACTCGTTGGTCATGGTGAGCGCCCGGGTGGGGCAGGCCTCGATGCACAGGCCGCAGCCGATGCAGCGCAGGTAGTTGATCTGGTACACCCGTCCGTAGCGCTCGCCGGGGGAGTAGCGCTGCTCCTCGGTGTTGTCCGCGCCCTCGACGAAGATGGCGTCGGCCGGGCAGGCCCACGCGCACAGTTCGCAGCCGATGCACTTCTCCAGGCCGTCGGGATACCGGTTGAGTTGGTGACGGCCGTGGTAGCGCGGGGTCGTGGGGCCGGGCTGCTCCGGGTACTGCTCGGTGATCGGTTTCTTGAACATCGTCTTCCACGTCACGCCGAATCCGGCCACCGAGTCGATGAACTTAGGACGCGGCATGAGCAGACTCCTTGGACGGCAGCTTTCCCGACGGCAGCTTTCCCGACGGCAGAGGGGGCACCGGGAATCCACCGGGCCGGGGGGTCGGCGGTGGCGGAGCGTCGCGGCGGATCCCGCGCTTCCGCAACGCATTCACCGCCAGCAGCGCGCCCAGCAGCACTCCCGCGGCGATCAGGCCGGGCAGCACGCCGGTGAGGTGCGCGGCCCGCAGGCAGGCGACCGTGAGGATCCAGACCAGCGACACCGGGATCAGCAGTTTCCAGCCCAGCGCCATGAACTGGTCGTAGCGCAACCGCGGCAGGGTGGCCCGCAGCCACATGAAGACGAACAGAAACACCCACACCTTGGCGATGAACCACAGCAGCGGCCACCACCCGGAATTGGCTCCGTCCCACAGGCTGATCGGCCAGGGGGCGCGCCAGCCGCCGAGGAACAGGGTGGTCGCCAGCGCCGACACGGTCGTCATGTTGACGTACTCGGCGAGGTAGAACATGGCGAATTTCAGCGACGAGTACTCGGTGTGGAAACCGCCGACGAGTTCACCCTCGGCCTCGGGCAGATCGAACGGCGCGCGGTTGGTCTCGCCGACCATCGCTGTGACGTACACCGCGAACGACGGCAACAGCAGCAGGATGTACCAGGTATGGCTCTGGGCCGCAACGATTCCCGACGTCGACATGGTGCCCGAATACAGGAACACCGCGGCGAAGCACAGCGCCATGGCGATCTCGTAGGACACCACCTGGGCGCTGGACCGTAGTGCGCCCAGCAGCGGATAGGTGGAACCGGATGCCCAGCCCGCCAGCACGATCCCGTAGACGCCGATCGAGGTGATCGCCAGCACATAGAGCACCCCGACCGGCAGATCGGTCAGCTGTAGCGGCGTGGCGTGCCCGAACACCGACACCACCGGACCCAACGGCATGACGGCGAAGCCCATGATGGCGGTGACCACCGAGATCACCGGCGCCATAAGGTAGATCGGCCGGTCGACGCCGGCCGGAACCAGACCCTCCTTGAGGGCGAGCTTGATGCCGTCGGCCAGCGACTGCAGCAATCCGAACGGACCCAACCGGTTCGGGCCGTAGCGCATCTGCATGCGGCCCAGCAGTTTTCGTTCGACGAGAATCGCGACCAGGACGGTCAGCAACAGGAAGGCGAAGATGGCGACCGATTTGGCGAGCATCAGCCACCACGGGTCGTGGCCGAAGATCGTCATATCCGGGTAGTTGATCGTCGAATTCATCGGGGCCTCCCCGCCTCGATGCGGACCACGGCGCCCGGGCCGGCACCGAGGTCGCGGTGCACCGCACTGCCGGGCGAGTTCAGCGGGAGCCAGACCACGCCGTCGGCCATGTCGGTGATCACCAGCGGCAGGGTCACCGAGCCACGCCGGGTCGACACCGTCACCGCGTCGGGGGCGCCGATGTCGACGGCCGTCGCCGCGGACAGCCGGGCCACCGGTGGGCGGGCGGTGCCGGCCAGATAGGGCTCGCCGTCCTGTAATCGGCCGTTGTCCACCAAGATCCGCCAGCCGGCGAGCACCGCCTCACCGGGTTCGGGTCGCGGTGCGGCCGGGGCCGGGAACTCCGGCATCGGCGGTCGGGCCCCATCCCAGGACCCCAACCCGAGCATGTCGTCGCGGGCCTGCCCGGCGGTGCGGCTGCCCAGGTCGACGCCGAGTTCATCGGCCAGCGCGGCCAGCACCCGCAGATCCGGTACGGCGGTGGAGGACAGCGCTGCCTCGAAGGGCCGGACGCGGCCCTCCCAGTTCATGAATGAGCCCGCCTTCTCCGCGACCGGCGCCACCGGGAAGACCACATCGGCCCGCGCGGTGACCGCCGACTCCCGCAACTCCAGGCTCACCACGAAGCCGGCCGCCTCGATCGCGGCGAGGGCTGCGTGCGGATCGGGCAGGTCGGCCGGCTCGACGCCGCCGACGAGCAGGGCGTCGAGGACGCCGTCGGCCGCGGCATCCAGGATCGCAGCCGTATCCCGGCCGGGCGCGGTGGGCAGTTCGTCAACGTTCCAGGCACTGCTGAGTTGCTGGCGCGCAACCGGATCGGCGACCGGACGCCCCCCGGGAAGCAGGGTCGGCAGACAGCCGGCCTCGACGGCCCCACGCTCCCCGGCCCGCCGCGGGATCCAGGCCAGCCGGACACCCGGATCTTTCGCCAGCCGGGCGGCCGCCGACAGCGCACCGGGTGAGGTGGCCAGCCGCTCGCCCGCAAGGACGATCGCACCCGCGGGCAACCGACCGGTAAGGCTGTCCAGGACCGCCGACTCTCCTCCCGGGACGGCGGCGACGAGCCTGGCATTGAGCTTGCCCGAACCGCGGGATGCGAACGGCGCGATGGTGACCACCGGCAGGCCGCGCGTGCGGACAGCCTTGCGCAGCCGCAGGAACACGATGGGGGACTCGTCCTCGGGCTCGAACCCTGCCAGCACCACCATGGACGCGGCTGTCAGGGCGGCGTAGCTGACTCCGGGCCGCCCGGCGACGCAGGCCGTGAGGAAGTCGGCCTCTTCCGTTGAGTGTGGGCGGGACCGGAAGTCGATATCGTTGGTGCGCAACACAATCCGGGCGAATTTGGCGTAGGCGTAGGCATCCTCCACGGTGGATCGGCCGCCCACCAGGACCCCGCAGCGCCGGCCTGCCAGCCCTGAGGCAGCCCGCGCGATCGCCTCCGGCCAGGATGCGGGACGTAGCTGCCCGTCGTCGTCACGCACCAGTGGGGTGGTGATCCGGTCCCGGGTGTAGGTGAAGGCCCAGCGGCCCTTGTCGCAGTTCCATTCCTCGTTGACCTCCGGGTCGTCGCCGGCCAACCGGCGCAGCACCACCCCGCGACGGTGGTCGGTGCGTTGCGCGCAACCCGACGCGCAGTGCTCGCAGACGCTGGGGGACGAGACCAAATCGAAAGGGCGGGCCCGGAACCGGTAGGCGGTTCCGGTGAGCGCACCCACCGGGCAGATCTGCACGGTGTTGCCGCTGAAGTAGGAGTCGAACGCCTCGCCCGTCGCGATGCCGACCTGCTGCTGCGCGCCGCGTTCCAGCAGCGCGATCGACGGATCCCCGGCGATCTCGGCCGCGAACCGGGTGCACCGCGCGCACAGCACGCAACGCTCCCGGTCCAGCAGCACCTCGGTCGACAGACTGATCGGTTTGGGGAAGGTGCGTTTGACGTCGGTGAAGCGGGTTTCGGCGCGTCCGCTCGACATGGCCTGGTTCTGCAGCGGGCATTCCCCGCCCTTGTCACAGACCGGGCAGTCCAGCGGGTGGTTGATGAGCAGCAGTTCCATCACCCCGCGCTGGGCCGAGGCGACCGCTTCGGAGGTGAACTGGGTGCGCACCACCATGCCGTCGGTCACGGTGATGGTGCAACTGGCCATCGGCTTGCGCTGGCCCTCGATCTCCACCAGGCACTGCCGGCAGGCGCCCACCGGATCGAGCAGCGGATGGTCGCAGAACCGGGGGATCTGCACACCGATGAGTTCGGCGGCGCGAATCACCAAGGTGCCCTTGGGAACCGACAGCGTGGTGTCGTCGATGGTGACGGAGACCAGTTCGGTCTCGGTGGGTGCCTGGGTCATGCGGTAGCCCCCTGAGGTGCGGCCAGCATCGCGGCGTGCGGATCGAACGGGCAGCCGCCGTCCAGGTGTGCCTCGTACTCGGCGCGGAACCACTTGAGCGAACTGATGATCGGCGAGGCGGCGCCGTCGCCGAGCGCGCAGAACGACTTGCCGTTGATCGCATCGGCGATGTCGAGCAGCTTGTCCAAGTCCTCACTTGCCGCGCGACCGGTCTCAAGCCGCTCATAAATCTGTGCCAGCCAGTAGGTGCCCTCCCGGCACGGCGTGCACTTTCCGCAGGACTCGTGGGCGTAGAACTGCGTCCAGCGGCGCACCGCCCGCACCACGCACGTCGTCTCGTCGAAGATCTGCAGCGCCTTGGTGCCCAGCATCGAACCCACCGACGCCATGCCCTCGTAATCCAATGGCACGTCGAGGTGTTCGGCGGTGAGCAGCGGAGTCGACGATCCGCCCGGGGTCCAGAACTTCAGCTCGTGTCCGGCCCGCACCCCGCCGGCCTCGTCGAGCAGTTCGCGCAGCGTGATGCCCAACTGGGCCTCGTACTGGCCGGGCCGGGTCACATGTCCGGACAGCGAATACAGCGTGAAACCCGGTGACTTCTCGGTGCCCATGGACCGGAACCAGTCGATGCCGTTGACCATGATCGGGGGCACGCTGGCGATGGACTCCACGTTGTTGACCACCGTCGGGCAGGCGTACAGGCCGGCGACGGCCGGGAACGGCGGCCGCAGCCGGGGCTGTCCACGGCGGCCCTCCAGGGAATCGAGCAGTGCGGTTTCCTCACCGCAGATGTACGCGCCGGCGCCGGCGTGCACGATCAGGTCGAGGTCGAAGCCCGACCCGAGGATGTCGTGGCCGAGGAAGCCGGCCTCGTAGGCCTCGGCGACCGCGGCCTGCAGGCGGCGCAGCACCGGTACGACCTCGCCGCGCAGGTAGATGAACGCATGCCGGGCGCCGATGGCGTAGGCGGCGATGATCGCGCCTTCCACCAGGAAGTGCGGGCTGTTCAGCATCAGGGGCATGTCCTTGCAGGTGCCCGGTTCGGACTCGTCGGCGTTGACCACCAGGTACTTAGGCTTGGGCGACGTGCGGTCGATGAACGACCACTTGGTGCCGGTCGGGAATCCCGCGCCGCCGCGGCCGCGCAACCCGGAATCCTTCACCAGTGCTATCACCTCGTCGGGTGACATGCCCAGCGCCGTGCGCAGGCCCTGGTACCCGTCGTGGCGCAGGTAAGTCGGTAATGTCCAGGATTCCGGTTCGTCCCGGAACCGGCTCAGCACCGGGGTCAGCATGCGCCCTCCTCGCGTGCGGCGGGGAGCCCGGCGAGTGTCCGGGCGGTCTGCCGGAACCGGCACAGCGGCGAGGTCCCGCGGGTGGGGCTGACGGGCCGGCCCTCGCGCAGATCTGCGACGAGTTCGGTTGCGCTGGAAGGGGTTTGATTGTCGAAGAACTCCCAGTTGACCATGACGACCGGCGCGTAGTCGCAGGCCGCGTTGCACTCGATGTGCTCCAGCGTGATCAACCCGTCGCCGGTGGTCTGCCCGGGATGCACCCCGAGTTCGGTCTCCAGCGCCTCCAGGATGGCATCGCCGCCCATGATCGCGCAGAGCGAGTTGGTACACACCCCGATGAGATAGTCGCCGGTGGGTGTTCTCCGGTACATCGAGTAGAAGGTAGCCACCGCGCTGACTTCGGCGTCGGTCAATCCGAGTTGGCTTGCGCAGAAGGTGATCCCGGCCGTGGTGAGATAGCCGTCCTCGGCCTGGACCAGGTGCAGCAACGGCAGCAGGGCCGATCGTGACTGCGGGTAGCGGGCGATGATGGCCGCCGCGTCGGCGGCGAGTCGCTCGGTGACATCGGCGGGATAGGACGTCGGTCCGCCGATCGGCCGACTTGGTTCGTCGGGCCGCGGCCCGAGTACGAGGTTTACGCTCATCGGGCTTTCACCTATCCACGCCCCCGTTTGATTGGGTCGACGCTCTTCGCGCAAGCGCTCACCGGTCCACCCCGCCCATCACCGGGTCGATCGATGCCACCGCGGCGATCACGTCGGCCACCATCCCGCCTTCGCACATCGCCGCCACCGCTTGCAGATTCGTGAACGACGGGTCGCGATAGTGCACCCGGTAGGGCCGGGTGCCGCCGTCGGAGACCATGTGCACGCCGAGTTCGCCGCGCGGCGATTCCACTGCGCTGTAGACCTGCCCGGCCGGCACCCGGAATCCCTCGGTGACGATCTTGAAGTGGTGGATCAGGCCTTCCATGGACTTACCCATGATCCGGGCGATGTGGGCGGGGGAGTTGCCCAGACCGTCGGGGCCCAGTTGCAGGTCGGCGGGCCAGGCGAGCTTGCGGTCCTCGATCATCACCGGACCCGGCTCCAGGCGTTCCAGGCACTGGCCGATGATCTTCAGCGACTCGTGCATCTCGCCCACCCGGATGAGGTAGCGGCCGTAGCAGTCGGCGGTGTCGGCGGTGACGACGTCGAAATCGTAAGTGTCATAACCGCAATAGGGTTGGGTCTTGCGCAGGTCGTGCGGCAGGCCGGTGGATCGCAGCACCGGGCCGGTGATCCCCAGCGCCATGCAGCCCGTGAGGTCGAGATATCCGATGCCCTGGGTGCGAGCCTTCCAGATGTAGCTCTCGGTGAGCAGGGCCTCCAGCTCGTGCAACCGGCCCGGCAGGGTCTTCAGCAACTCGGCCACCCGCTCCGGCCCGTCCTCGGGCAGATCGGCGGCCAGGCCGCCGGGGCGGATGTAGGCGTTGTTCATCCGCAGGCCGGTGATCGCCTCGAACAGCGTCAGGATGAGTTCGCGTTCCCGGAAGCCGAAGAACATCGGCGTCATCGCGCCCAATTCCATGCCGCCGGTGGCCAGGGCCACCAGGTGCGAGGAGATCCGGTTGAACTCCATGAGCATCACCCGGGTCACCGAGGCCCGCGCCGGGATGTCGTCGGTGATGCCCAGCAGGCGTTCCACCCCGAGGCAGTACGCGGTTTCGTTGAAGAACGGCGACAGGTAGTCCATCCGGGTCACGAACGTCACGCCCTGGGTCCAGGTCCGGTACTCCAGGTTCTTCTCGATGCCGGTGTGCAGAAAGCCGATGCCGCAACGGGCTTCGACCACCGTCTCGCCCTCGATCTCCAGGATCAACCGCAGGACCCCGTGGGTGGACGGGTGCTGCGGGCCCATGTTGACCACGATCCGTTCACCGGCCGTACCTTCCTTGGCGGCGGCGACGATCTCGTCCCAGTCCTGGCCGCCGAGCACCACCACGGGTTCGCTCATCGGTAGGACCTGCGCTGGTCCGGCGGCGGGATCTGGGCGCCCTCGAACTCCACGGGCACTCCACCAAGCGGGTAGTCCTTGCGCTGCGGATGACCGACCCAGTCGTCGGGCATCTCGATCCTCGTCAAGCCCGGATGGCCGTCGAAGATGATCCCGAAGAAGTCGTAGGTCTCGCGCTCATGCCAGTCGCACGTCGGGTAGGTCGCGAACAGCGACGGGATGTGCGGGTCGGCATCGGGGCAGGCGACCTCGAGATGAACCCGCCGGTTGTGGGTGATCGACATGAGCGGGTAGAACGCGTGCAGTTCCCGCCCGGTGTCATCCGGGTAGTGCACTCCTGATACGCCGCAACACAATTCGAAGCGCAGGGCTTCTTCGTCGCGCAGGACGGAGGCCACCTCGGGCAGGTGTTCGCGGCGGACGTGCAGCGTCAACTGGCCACGGTGCACCACCACCTGCTCGACGGCGGTGCCGAACGCGTCGCTGCCCAGGGCATCGGTCAGGCGGTCGACGATCTCGTCGAAGTATCCGCCGTACGGACGCGGGCTGCTGCCCGGCAGGGTGACCGGCCGGACCAGTCGCCCGTACCCGGAGGTGTCACCGCTGCCGGTGCCGCCGAACATGCCGCGGCGCACGCCGATGACTTCGGGATCGGTGGGATGGTGTTCGCTCAACGCAGCAGCCCTTTGAGTTCCAGCGTGGTCGGGGCGGCCAGCGCGGCCTTCTCGGCGGCGGCGATCGCCTCGGCGCGGTGCACCCCGAGTGGCATCTCAGCGATCTTGGCGTGCAACGCGAGGATCGCGTTGAGCAGCATCTCCGGCCGGGGCGGGCAGCCCGGCAGGTAGATGTCCACCGGCACCACATGGTCGACCCCTTGCACGATGGCGTAGTTGTTGAACATGCCGCCACTGGAGGCGCACACCCCCATGGCCAGCACCCATTTCGGCTCGGCCATCTGGTCGTAGACCTGGCGCAGCACCGGCGCCATCTTCTGGCTGACCCGGCCCGCCACGATCATCAGGTCGGCCTGACGCGGCGTCGCCGAGAATCGCTCCATCCCGAACCGGGCGATGTCGAACCGCGGTCCGGCTGTGGCCATCATTTCGATGGCGCAGCAGGCCAATCCGAAGGTCGCCGGCCACAGTGAGCCGGCCCGGACGAACCCGGCGACCTTCTCCACCGTGGACAGCAGGATGCCGCCCGGCAGCGATTCCTCTAGACCCATCGAGCCTCTAATCCCATTCCAGCCCGCCCCGGCGCCACACGTAGGCGTAGGCCACGAACACCGTCGCCATGAAGATCGACATCTCCACCAGGGCGAAGGTGCCCAGGCGGTCGAACGAAACGGCCCACGGGTAGAGGAACACGATCTCGATGTCGAAGACGATGAACAGCATGGCGGTGAGGTAGTACTTGATCGGGAAACGCTGGCCCGTCGACGGGGCCGCCATCGGTTCGATCCCGCATTCGTAGGCAGACAACTTGGCCCGGTTGTATCGCCGCGGGCCGACGACCAACGCGATCACCACCGACACCACCGCGAACACCGATGCGATCGCACCCAGAATCAGGATCGGGGTGTAGAGGCCCATGGCTTCCCACTCCCTCCGCTCGCGGGTGATGTGACCTGAAGCACAGCCTAGCGGCGGGTCACTCGGCCGACGACCGGAACAGGCCGACGACGGCATCCCCGAGTCTGATCGGGTCGATCGGATGCGGAACCGCCGCCTCCGCCCGCGACCAGTTGGCCAGCCAGGCGTCGTCCACGCGGCCGGTCAGCACCAGGACCGGCGGGCAGTCGGCGATCTCGTCCTTGAGTTGTTTGGCGATCCCGATGCCGCCGACGGGGGAGGCCTCGCCGTCGAGGATCACCAGATCGAAACCGCCGGCGTCCATCAACTGGATCACCATCGGACCGGTGGCGACGTCGGTGTAGGTCAGCTCGGGGAGGTCCGGGTGAATCCTGGTGCCCAGCGCCAGCCGGACCTGCTCACGGGTGCGGGCGTTGCTGCTGTAGTTCAGGATGTGCAGCGGGCTCACGCTGGAATGCTACGACGAAGCGTCCGTTACGGGACGGATCCCGATCATCAATCAGATTTCCCGGGCCAGCGGGGCGAGATCGGCCGGGTCGAGGTACTCATCGATCCGGGTGATCAGGCTATCGGCGGAAACCTTGACGACCAGGCAGGCCCGGAACGTCAACGCGGTGCCGGCCTTGCCGCGCGCGTGCAGAAGGTGCTGCTGGACGAAGCCGCCATCGAAGATGTGACGGTCGAGCACCTCGTAGCTGCGCTCGGCCGTGACGGCGACGAACCAGTCGATGACCGCCAGCGCCCGCGTCTTGTCGCGTTCCCGGCCGCCGCCCAACCGCCACACAACGACGTCGTCGGCCCACATCGCGGCCAGTTCTGCGACGTCGCCCAGCTCGATGGCGGCGAACAGGCGCTCGGCGACCTCGGCGATCCGGGTTGTTGTCATGGGATCTGAATGTAACCGGCTCACCCGGCGTAACCGGGATGCGAGATCGCCAGGCGGTGGCTCACCACCGCCCGCAGGCAGGCGATCACCTCGGCCTGCCTGTCGTCGAGTTCGCCGGAGCGGATCGCGGCGGACAGGCCGTCCTCGTCGTCGAAGCCCAGGCGCGCCATCGCCGCCCGCGGTGCGGCACCGCTGTCGTCGAGCAGTTCCCGCTCGACGATGCGCAGCGCATTGGCCGCCACCAGAGCATGGAAGTTGACCGCTCCGGCGGTGGTGGCCCGGACCTCGCCCTCCAGGAATTCCGCGACCGCGGCGACGAGTTCGGCCGCCGTGGGCCTGCCCTGGTTGTCTGTCGTGCTCACGCCACCTCCAGCAAATCCAGGATGTCCCATTCGGTCTCGCAGACCCGTCGACCGATCGTGGCCAGTTCCACCGATCGGGTCTGGCCGGACAGATGGCGCTCGGCCTGGTAGCGGCAGATCATTCCCCAGCGCAGCGTGCCGAGCACCATCCACCAGTGCAGAGCCTGCCGATCCACCGATGCTTCGCCGGCCTGCTCATAGGCCGTGACGAACTCGTCGATGCCGCCCAGGCCGCCGGCGGCCATGCTCTCCGGCGCACCGAACCGCCACGCCCGGATGCAGAACCACGCCAGGTCCTCGTGGATGTCGCCGATGTGCACCAGCTCCCAGTCGAGAACCGCGGCGAGTCCGCCGCCGTCGACGATCAGATTGCCCATGCGGAAGTCGCCGTGCACCAGTCGTTTCGGCGCCGGTGCGGGCCGGTGGGTCCGCAGCCACCGGTAGGCCAATTCGAAGGTGGCGGTGGTGTCGCCCATGTCGTCGATCCGCTGCCGCCACTCTTCCAGTGGATCCTGCTCGGCGAGGCCCGCAGCGTCGCTGCGGGCCCGGTGGATGGCGGCCAGCGCCTGCGCGCACTGAACCAGAAGTCGCCCCCGGCCGGCATCGTCGAGTTGGCGCTGGATGCGCCGCACGATGGTCTCACCCGCGATCGCGTCACAGATCAGGAACGCATTGCCCAGTGGCGCAAGCGAATCGGAGGCGAACAGGATGTGCGGTACCGGAGCGCCGGCTTCTGCGGCGGCGCGCTGCGCATCGGCCTCCAGTTCCATGCGCGCGAAGTGTTCGCCGCCTTCCAGTGGCGCGGCCCGCAGAATCAGCGCACGGCGCCGGTTTGCGGTCACCGCATCGAAGGCATAGGTCATCCGGCTCGCGCCGCCGGTCAACAGGTGGAGATTCTGCACGGCCGTGCCGTCGCCCAGGGTCGGGCGCAGCACGGATTCGAGCTTCTCGGCCAGTGGATCCGTCACGTGCGGCCGAACCCGAACAGCCGCTGGGCTACCCGGCGCATCTGTATCTCCTCGGCGCCCTCGGTGATCCGGTAGCGGCGGTGGTGCCGGTAGATGTGCTCGAACGGCTCATGCCGGCTGTAGCCGATGCCGCCGTGGATCTGCATGGCGCGGTCGGCGGCCTCGCATACCAGCCGGTTGGCCCGGTAGTTGGCCATCGACACCTTGTCGGACACCTCGATGTGGTGGTTGCGGTCCAGTTCCCAGGCGGCGTAGTAAACCAGCAGGCGCACCATCTGGGCTTCGGTCTGCAACTCCACCAGCGGCCACTGCACGGCCTGGTTGACTGCCAGGGGCTTGCCGAAAGTCACTCTCTCCCGGGCGTATTGGACGGCCCGGTCGATGCAGTACTGCGCCGCACCGAGACTGCTGGCGGCCTGCCGGATCCGGTTCTCGTGCAGGAAGGTCTGCGCCACGTCCAGTCCCCGGTCCACCTCGCCGAGCACCGCGTCGGCGGGCACCCGGACGTGGCGCAGCACCACCTCGCCGTGATCGCTGGGCATGTTGAACGTCCACCAGTAGTACGGGACCTCGAAACCATCGGCGTCGCAGGGCACCAGGAAGGCGGTGATACCCGCCGCCTTTCCCGGCTCCCCCGAGGTTCGGGCGAAGACGAGATCGTGGGTGGCGCGGTGCACCCCGGTGTTCCACCGCTTGGCGCCGTTGATCACCCAATCCGCACCGTCGCGAACCGCGGTCGTCTCCAGCCAGGTGGCGTCGCTGCCGTGGTCGGGTTCGGTGAGGCCGAAGGCCATCGACCGGGTGCCGGTGAGCATGGCCTCGATCCACTCGTCCTTCTGCTCGCTCGTGCCGAACCGGTCCATCATGATCACCTGGGGGAAGTTCCCGACGATCGAGGACTCGTCCTGCAGGTCGTTGTGCAGGCCGAGTCCCTTGTGCGCCAGGTGTTCGCGGATGACGGCCATGTCGAGATTGGTGCCGTCGCGGCCGCCGAACTTCGACGGCAGTCCATATCTCAGCCAGCCGGCTTTGTCGGCGCGGCGGCGCATCTCATCGAGCAGGTCCTCCCACTCGCGGCGCGGCACGCCGCCGTTGTCGAGGTCGGTGCGGGCGAACTCGCGCCGGCGGTCGAAGTACTGCATGTGCTCGCGCTCCAGCGGCGTGATCTCGGCCTCGATGAAGGCGTCCATCTCGGCGAGCAGAGGCGGAAGATGTACGGGTACAGAAAAATCAGACACGGGTGAAATCCACTCATATCTCCTTCGAGTCGCCGTAGAGGGTCTTGCGCCAGATGGTCGACAACGTACGAATGGCCGCTTCGTCGGAGATCCCCTGGGTCAGGCATACCCCGGTGAACCTTTCGAACATCAAGGCGATCGCCAGAGCGGTGTGGTCGACGTCGAGGTCGCGGGCGAACCCCTTCTGCTGGGCGTGGCGCACCGAGGCGCTGACGATATCCATGCCGTAGCGGCGGAACCGGTTCTGCAGGGCGGCGAATCGCGGGTGGTTCGCCGCGAGCTGCTCGACGGCCACCATGATGCCGATGTTGGGTTTGAACATGTTCCAGTACACCGCGACCGCGGAGTCGAAGAAGTCGCCGCCGTCGGCCAGCTTCGGAAGCTCGACGACATCGCGCAGGAAATCCTCGGCCAACGCTACGAGTAGTTCTTCCTTGTCGCTGAAGTAGCGGTAGAACACCGCGGGCGACTTTCCGGCCGCTGAGGTGATGTCCGCCAGGGTAGTTCCGTGGAAGCCGCTCTGGGCGAACAACTTTCGGGCGGCGTCCTCGATGGCCTGCTGGGTCTGGCGGCCCTTGGTCGAGAGGCGCTCAGGCGATGGCTCAGATGACGGCAAAGCCACCGGGACCCTTATCGTTCATGTCAGGGTGCCGTGATGCGGTCGCCGGCGCGCAGCAGCGCGCTCGGCAGTTCGTGGCCCACCACGGCGCGGGCCACCCGGGCCGCCTCGATCGCTGCCGCGAGGTCGACGTCGACGCCGATCCCGCTGTCGCGCAACAGGTAGACCAGATCCTCGGTGGCGATGTTGCCGCTCGCGCCGGGAGCGAACGGGCAGCCGCCCAGGCCCCCGACCGAGGAGTCCAGCCGGCTCACCCCGGCGCTGACCGCCGCCCAGGCGCTGGCCAGGCCGACGCCGCGGGTGTTGTGGAAGTGCGCACCCAGTGGGCGCCCGCCGATGCGGGGGAGGACCTGTGCCACGAGGTCGCGAACCCGTCCGGGGGCGGCCGTTCCGATGGTGTCGGCGATGGCGATGCGGTCGACGCCGAATGCGCAGGCGGCGTCGACCACGTCGAGCACCCGCTGCGGCGGGGTGGGTCCGTCGAACGGGCAGTCCCACGAGGTGGCGACGATCACCTCGACGCTCACCCCGGCGGCACCGGCGATGCCGACGATGTCGGCGATCTGGGCGGTCGCCTCCGCGCTGCTGCGCCCGACGTTCGCCCGGCTGTGCCCGTCGGCGGCGGACACCACGTATTCCAGCGAACGGAACCCCGCGGCGATGGCGCGGTGCGCGCCGTTCGGACTGGCGACCAGCGCGGAGAATTCGATGTCGGGGTAGTCGGCCAGCGCTGCGGCGAGTTCCGGCGCATCGGCCAGTGCGGGCACCTTCGAGGGGGAGACGAAGGCAGTGGCCTCGACTTCCCGGACTCCGGTGGCCGCGATGGCGGCCAGCAGTTCAAGCTTGGCCGACAACGGAATCGGGGTCTCGATCTGCAGACCGTCGCGCAGCGCGACCTCCCGGATGGTGACGTGCGTCGGGGTGCTCACAGGACTCCTTGCTCGGCCAGCGTGGCCAACTTTTCGGCGGACAGACCCAGCAGCCCGCGGTAGACCTCATCGTTGTGCCGGCCGGGTCGCGCCGATCCGGCCCTGCGCACACCGCCGGGACTCTCCGAGAGCACCGGAACCACGCCGGGCCCGAGCACCGGCCGGCCGACTCGCTCGTCGAAATGTTCGACGAGCATGCCGCGGGCGCGGAACTGCGGATCGGCGACCACCTCGGCGACGGTGTTGATCGGTCCGGCGATCACGCCTGCGGTACTGAGGGTTTCGATGATGTCGTGCGGCTGGCGGGTCGCCGCCCACTCGCCGATGATCCCGTCGATCTCGTCCTGGTTGCGGCCACGGGCGACGTGGTCGACGAACCGGGGGTCGCCGGCGAGTTCGGGCTGCCCCATCGCCTCGCACATCCGCCGGAACACGGTGTCCTGATTGGCGGCGATCACCACCCAGCTGCCGTCGGCGCTGCGGTAGATGTTCGACGGCGCAATGCCTTCCAGGCGGGTTCCGGACGGGCCGCGCACCACCCCGCCCATGTCGTAGTCGGGGATGGTGGACTCCTGCACGGCCAGGCACGCCTCGGTCAGCGCCGCGTCGACGACCTGGCCCTCGCCGGTGACGGTCCGCCGATACAGCGCCGCGAGCGCCCCCTGCGCGGCGAACATGCCGGCCAGCGAGTCGCCGAGAGACAGTGCCAGTCGCGGCGGCGGGCCGCCCGGGAAGCCGTTCATGTGCCGCAGCCCGCTGACGGCTTCGGCCACTGAGGCGTATCCGGCCTTGCCGGCGTCCGGCCCGGTCTGTCCGTAGCCGGAGACCCGCACCAGGATGATGCCCCGATTGCGTTGGCGCAGAACGTCATAGCCCAGGTTCCACTTCTCCAGGGTGCCGGGCCGGAAGTTCTCGACGATGATGTCGGAGCGCTCGACGAGGTCGAGGAAGAGTTCGCGGCCGCGGGGTTCGCGCAGATTCAGCGTGATGGACCGCTTGTTACGGGCGTGCACGGTCCAGAAGAAGTGCTTCCCGTCGACCTCGGCCTGACCCCAGGTGCGGATCGGATCGGGCGAGCCCGGGGGTTCGATCTTGATGACGTCGGCGCCCATATCGCCGAGCAGTCGGCCGGCGAACGGGCCCGAGATCAGGGTGCCGACCTCGATGACCCGGATGCCGTCCAGCGCGCCGGGTCGATTCCCCGGGTCGCTTCGCTCCTGCCCGCCGGTCTCATCGGCGTTAGCGTCACCCATCGCTGGGCCCCGAAAGGCCATGTCGCGCAAGCCAGTCGGTGATCAGGCTCACCGCCTTCCGCAACGTCTCGCGCTGTGCGGGACCGGTGTAGTAGTGGTTGGCGTCGGGGATCTCGTGCATCTCCTTCTCGGGATGGCCGATGGCCTCGTACAACCGCCGGGTGTGGCTGGGGGTGCAGGCGTCGTCGGCGAGGTTCCCGATCACCAGGGTGGGCACCGCGACGTCGCGCCCGCATTCCAGGCCATCGCCGTTGGCGTCGTCGTAACTCCACTGCGACAGCCAACTGCGCAGCGAGCAGAACCGGCCCAGACCGACGGGTGAGTTGTTGACCACCCGCGGATCGCCCAGATAGCAGCTGCCCGGGGTCCGGTCGTTGGGGTCGACGCCTCCGTCGAGCCAGCGCGGGTCCGCCATGGTGCCGTGCACGACGAAGCAGAACTCCTCGTCCCCGCGGCCTTGCGCGGCGAGCTCGGCCAATTTTTCTTTGACCCACCGGGTGATTCGCCGGTTGCGGTCGATCTGGGCCTGACGGTACCGCTCCAGGAATTCAGCGCTGTACGGCGGCTGATTGGGATTGTCCGGGTTGTACAGGTCCAGCTCCGGGTCACGCTTGGACGGATCGCTCTCGTCGAGAATCGAGGCGTCCAGCCACTCGGTCAGCGTGCCGTGCCGGCTGATGTGGGCGGCGAGCAGCATGACCCCGTCAGCCGGGATGAGCCCGAGCTTGGTGAGGTCCGGTCCGTCGCCGGCCGGGCTGGACGTGACGGTCGGGTGCTGGGCCTGCTGCTGATAGAACAGCGACAGCGATCCGCCACCGCTCCAGCCGGCCAGCACGATTTTGGAGTAACCCAGCCGGTTCTTGGCGTCGGAGATGACCTCGCCGAGGTCCTGGACCACCTTCTCCATCGTCAGCGACGAGTCGGTGCCGCGGAACCGGCTATTGGCGTAGATCACGTGGTGGCCGGCGCGGGCCAGCGCGTGCACCATCGGCAGGTACGCGCCGCCCCCGATGGGGTGCATGAACACCACCGCGGTGTCGCTGTCTGATGTCGCCGGCCCGGCGGCTCCGGACGGGGTGTCGGGCTTGAGGTGGTAGCACTCCAGCACGACGATGTCGGCCAGACCGCCGTAGACGTCGCGGACGCCGGAGTCGTTGTTGTAGGCGACCAGATAAGGAATGCGGTCGTAGTGCATCAGTGCTGCCCCAGATCCGCGGCGAGCACTGCCGCCGACGGGATCAGGCGCCGCCGGGTGTCGATGGCGATCACCTTCCAGTCGACGCGGGTGTAGTCGTCGAACTTGCGCCGCGACCGCTCGCGGCCGGCCTCCGGGATGCCGTGATGCACGCCCTGGGGCGCGTGGCTGATCAACCCGGGCGGCATCGGGATGCCGTAGAGCGACCCGCCGTGGAAGAACGCGATCTCGTCGAAGTCGACGTTGCGGTGGTACCACGGCGTGCGCTCGGTGCCGGGCACCCCCTCGGCGGGCTTGGGCAGGAAGTTGCATACGTAGACGCCGGTCGCCTCCATGAACAGGTGCACCATCGGGGTCAGGTGCATGCTGTCGGAGGTGATGACGTTGTAGTCCTCGATGTTGAAGGTGAACGGGAAGTTGTCTCCGCGCCAGCCCACCACGTCCAGCGGATGGTGCTTGTAGAACAGTGAGGTGGTCTCGGTCCCGTCGCCGCCGTCCACCGGCCGGTGGAACAGCCGCACCTCGTATTCGTCGCGACCGTCGTCGTCGATCGCTTCCGGCTCCGGGATGCCGGCCAGGCCTGGGTCATACGGCCAGTGCCGGCCCAGGGGGCCTGCCGGCGGTGTCCGGAACTCATCGGTGGCCTCGATCATCAGCCAGGTGTTCTGCCCGGGTCCATTCCCCGAGTCGCTGCGCTCCTGCCCGCCGGGTCCATTCCCCGAGTCGCTGCGCTCCTGCCCGCCGGGTCCATTCCCCGAGTCGCTGCGCTCCTGCCCGCCGCTGGAGGGCAGCTGCCGCCAGGTGCAGCCCTTGGGGATGTAGATCCAGTCGCCGGTGCGGTACTCCAGCGGGCCGAATTCGGTCTCCAGCCGGCCGCCGCCCTCATGCGCGAAGCACAGCAGGTCGCCGTCGACGTAGCGGACGTAGTGCGGCATGGCCTCAGCCCGGCGGCTCAGCATGACGCGGCAGTCGGGGTTGGAGAACAGCAGGAGCGGCGCACCGGCCGGGTCGGCGGCGTCGCCGGGGCTGAGTTGGCTGGCGAGGCAGTCGACCGGGCGGAGTGGGCCGGTGGCGCGGAAGGCGGTCGGGTCGTTGCGCCGCAACAGGTTGGCGGTCCGCCCGGTGAACCCGCCGCGCCCCAACTCGTCGTCCTTGAGGCCGTCGAGGTCGGCGTGCATCCGCCGCGGCATGGTGCCTTTACGCAGTTGAACGAACGATTCCATAGCTGTTCCCATCGGGTTGAGGACACAAAACTAAAAGTGACTTTAGTTTTTGTTCTCGATGAGGACAAGCTCGGATCACGACTCGGCAACCCGCAGCGGGTTTCGTCCTGCGACGGCATCGTGTGTTTTACTTCAGGCTGCAATCCGGTGAGCGGAGCAATAGAAAGCTGAGGTGGATTGGTGAAGTCTGTCGCCAATAAAATGCGCGACTGGTCGCGCCGATTTGCGGTTACGGCGGTCGCTGCGGCGGCCCTGCCGGGCCTGATCGGCGTTGCCGGGCAGACGGCCACTGCGGGTGCGTTCTCGCGGCCTGGTCTCCCGGTGGAGTACCTGGATGTTCCGTCGGCGGCCATGGGTCACGACATCCGCGTCCAGTTCCAGAGCGGCGGACCGAACTCGCCGAACGTCTGGATGCTCGACGGTCTGCGCGCCCAGGACGACTTCAACGGCTGGGACATCAACACCCAGGCGTTCGAGTGGTACGTGGACTCGGGCCTGTCGATGTCGATGCCCGTTGGCGGTCAGTCCAGCTTCTACGCCGACTGGTACAAGCCCGCGTGTGGCAAAGCCGGTTGCACCACCTACAAGTGGGAGACCTTCCTGACTCAGGAGGCCCCCGCGTGGCTGAAGGCCAACAAGGACGTCCGGCCCACCAATAACGCCGCGATCGGTCTGTCGATGGCCGGTTCGGCCTCGCTGACCCTGGCCGCCTGGCACCCGGACCAGTTCATCTATGCGGGCTCGATGTCGGGCTTCCTCAACCCCTCCGAGGGCTGGTGGCCCGGCCTGATCAACGTCTCGATGGGTGACGCCGGCGGGTACAAGGCCGCCGACATGTGGGGTCCGTCCAGCGATCCGGCGTGGCAGCGCAACGACCCGATGGTCCAGATCCCGCGTCTGGTGGGCAACAACACCCGGCTGTGGATCTACTGCGGCAACGGCCAGCCCAACGAGCTCGGCGGCGGCGATGTCCCGGCCACTTTCCTCGAGGGCCTGACCATTCGCACCAACCGGACGTTCAAGGACAACTACCTCGCGGCCGGCGGTCGCAACGGGGTGTTCAATTTCCCGGACAACGGCACGCACAACTGGGCGTACTGGGGTCGCGAGCTTCAGGCGATGAAGCCCGACCTGCAGCGCGTCCTTAACGGCGGCTAAGCCGCACAGACGAAAGCGGGCCCCCGGCTGAAATGCCGGCGGCCCGCTTTCGTTACCGGCCGTCTACTTCAGTTCCGCCGAGCTGAGTCCCAGCAGCCGCCGCGCAACCACCAGCAGCTGAATCTGCTGGGTGCCCTCGAAGATGTCGAGAATCTTGGAATCCCGTGCCCACTTCTCCAGCAGGGTCTGCTCGGAATAGCCTGTGGTACCGGCCAATTCGACGGACTTGAGCGTGATGTCGCTGCCGACCCGGGCGGCCTTGGCCTTGCCCATCGAGGCCTCTTTGGAGTTGGGGATGCCGTTGTCGGCCTGCCACGCCGAGCGCAGGGTCAGCAGGTAGGCGGCCTCCCATTCGGCCTCCATGCGCAGGAATTCCGCGGCCGGTGCACTCTGGGCGTGGGTCGGCTTGTCGTAGGAGATCTCCACGCCGGCCTCGGTCAGGATCTTGCGCAGTTCCTCCAATGCGGCGCGGCCCACGCCGAGGGCCATCGCGGCCACGATCGGGCGGGTGTTGTCGAAGGTCTCCATCACGCCGGCAAAGCCCTTCTCCACCTGGATCTCCGGGCTGCCGAGCAGGTTCTCCTTGGGGATGCGGGCGTTCTCGAAGCGAATGGCCGCGGTGTCGGAGGCTTTGATCCCGAGCTTGTGCTCGAGTCGTTCGACGGTGACGCCGGGATGCTCCCGCGGCACGACGAACGACTTGATCGCCGCCCGGCCCTTGGACTTGTCCAGCGTCGCCCAGACCACGATGTGGCTGGCCCGGGCACCGGCGGTGACGTAGATCTTCTCGCCGTTGATGACGTATTCGTCGCCGTCGAGCACCGCCGTCGTCGACACCGCCGCGGAATCCGAACCGAAGGACGGCTCGGTGATGGCCATCGCGGCCCAGATGCCCGTGCCGAGGTGCTTGAGTTGCTCGTCGGTGGCCACCCCGGAGATCGCGGCGTTGCCCAGCCCCTGCCGTGGGATCGACAGCATCAGTCCGACATCGCCCCAGGAGACTTCGAGGGCGTTCAGCATCGCGGACATGTTGCCGCCGTTGATGTTTCCCTTCGGACCCCCGTCGCTGTCGCGGAACGCCTCGGTACCGGCGAACGAGATGGTCTTGGCGTCCGAGATGCCCTCGAACAGGCTGGAAATGGTGTCGAGCTCGACCGGGTAGGCGTGCTCGTTGAGGTCGTACTTGCGGGAAATCGGGCGGAAGATCTCCGCGGCGCCTTTGTGTCCCATCTCGATGACGGCTTCGAGCTTGCGGGGGAGTTCCAGATTGATTGCCATGAGCGTCTTTCTATTCGCGAGATCGAGACTTAAAGGACCACGACACCTTCGGCGATGCCGATGGCCCGCAGATCGCGGTACCAGCGCTCCACCGGGTGTTCCTTGGTGAATCCGTGGCCGCCGAGCAACTGCACGCCGTCGAGGCCGATCTGCATGCCCTTGTCGGTGCCCATCTTCTTGGCCAGCGCGGCTTCGCGGGCGAACGGCAGACCCTGATCGGCGCGGGCAGCCCCGCGCCAGGTGATCAGCCGCAGGCCGTCGAGTTCGATGGCGATGTTGGCGCACATGAATGCCACCGCCTGCCGGCGGGCGATCGGCTCGCCGAACGCCTCCCGCTCCTTGACGTAGGGAATCACATAGTCCAGCACCGCATGTGAGGTGCCGACGGCCAGCGCTGCCCAGCCGAGCCGGGACAGCGCGATGGCTTCGGAATAGTCACGGGCATAGTCGCTGTCGGCAGCGTCGTTCCCGCCCAGTCGGGCCGACAGCGGCACCGACACCTTGTCCAGTTCGATCCGTCCCAGGGCGGCGGCGCGCAGGCCCATGCTGCGATCGGCCTTGACGGTCAGCCCGACGGTGTCGGCCTCAACGATGAACAGGGCGGGCTTACCGTTGAGTTGTGCTGCGATGACGAACAATTCAGCGTCGGCGGCCGCGGGTACCAGGGACTTGACCCCGTCGAGGCGGTAGCCGCTGGGGGTGCGCACCGCGGTGGTCTTAAGCATGGTCGGGTCGAACAGCGGGTGCGGTTCGGCGATGGCCAGGCACGCTTGCGGCACGTTTTCCCCGGCGAATTCCTTGAGGTAGGTGGCCTGCTGGTCGGCGGTTCCCCAGTGAGTCAGCGCGGAGGCCACCCCGCCGGGGGCCAGGATGGGCAGGGCCAGGCCCATGTCGCCGTAGGAAAGCGCCTCGGCCACCAGTGCGTTGGTGACGGTGGTGCGCTGCTCGGCGATACCGTCGAAGTCCTCGGGCACCGTGAGCGCGGTGACGCCGAGTTCGGCGGCCCTGGCGATCAGGTCGGCCGGGTAGGTGGCGGCGTCGTCGGCGTCGCGGGCGGCGGGCCGCAGGATCTCCTCGGCGAACTGCTTCACCGTCTCGACGATCATCCGCTGGTCGTCGTCGGGGGTCAGATCGAAGTAGTCGGCCGTGCTCGGTGCCAAGCGCGTCGCCGGCTTGCCCAGTCCCTGGATCTTCTTGAACTGCCGGGTCGAGGCTCCGGCGGCCGAGAAGCCGTGCTTGACGCCGAACTTCAGCGCCCGGTTGAGCGGGTCGCGCAGGTTGTGCCGGTCCAGGAATTCCTGGCCCAGCAGCGGGGAGAGCAGGCCCATGCCGAGGTCGATGGGTGTCCGCTTGCCGCGGAACTGGCCGACGGCGCTGTCCCGCGCACGCGCGCTGGGTTTGGCCGATGAGGCCTTGGACGGGAGCGTATTGGTCATCGCGACTGCCTCACGGGAGGAGCGGAAAGGATGCTGAGGACCCTATCTTACTCCGGAGTAAGGTAGCCGCTCTGTAAGCAAGGTCACAGCCTGGCGAGGACCTCTGAGTGCAGCAGACCGTTTGTGGCGACCGCGCTCCCGCCGTGCGGGCCGGCGTTTCCGGAAAGGTCGGTGAATTCGCCGCCGGCCTCGCGCACCAAGACGTCCAGCGGCGCCAGATCCCACAGCTTGACCTCCGGTTCGACGGCGATGTCCACCGCGCCCTCGGCCACCAGGCAGTAGGAATAGAAGTCGCCGTAGGCGCGCATCCGCCACACCCCGTCGATCAGATCGAGGAACCGCTCGCGAGTGGCCGGCTCCCACTCCGTGGTCAAGTCGGAGAACGACAGGCTCGCCGAACTCAGGTCGGCCACCGCCGACACCGACAGCCGGCGCGGCGCTGACGCATCGAAGGTGCTGTGTGCACCCAGCCCCGTTCCCGCCCACCAGCGCCGGTTCAGCGCCGGGGCGCTGACCACACCCACTGTGGGCACGCCGTCTTCCAGGAGCGCAATCAGACTGGCCCACAACGGAACTCCGCGAACGAAGTTCTTGGTGCCGTCGATCGGGTCGATGACCCACTGGCGCCCGCTGAACACCGGTGTGCCGCCTTCTTCCTCACCGAGAATCGAATCGCCGGGGCGCTCGGCGGCCAGGACTTCGCGGACCGTCGCCTCGACGGCCTGGTCGGCGTCGGTGACCGGGGTGAGGTCGGGCTTCTGGTCGACTCGCAGGTCCATTGCTCCGAATCTCGCCATGGTGATGGCATCGGCGGCGTCGGCCAGTGCCAACGCCAATTCCAGATCCCGCGCTACGCCTTCGGTCGTCATGGGTGCAGTCCTACCATGGGTCGATGATGAATCTCGTGTGGCTGCTGATGATCCTCGCCGCGCTGGCACTACTGATCGTGCCGATGATCCGGGCGCGCCGCGGGCCGCGCGGGGAGATGCTGCGCGGCACACTGCTGGTGACCGGCATCAGCGGTTCGAAGTCGGGACCGGACAGTTCGGGACAGCAACTCGTGACCATCACCGGAGTTATCAACGGCCCGACGCTCAACGAACATGTGGTGTACCAGCAGATGGCGGTCGACCCGGCAGCCTCCCCGACGACGGGCCAGCTCATCGGCGTGGTCTATTCGCCGAAGAACCCGGACAACTGGTTCTTCGCGCCGCCGGAGGCGCAGCTGCCACCGGCGTAGCGGTCTAACCGTGCCCGACGCGCAGCATGTCGGCGACGCTGACCAGCTTGACCCGCGGGCGGTTGTGCGGTTCGCCGGCTCCGCGCTCATGGGCGTCGATGAGCCGCCAGTGATCGTCGGTGACGAGCCTGGGCTGGCGTTCCAGCAGCCACCCGGCCAGTTCGTCGGCGTACCCCGGCGTCACGTCGGGCAGCTGGGCGCCGGTCAGGTCGGCGACCAGCGTGTTCACCGTGTCCTGGGAGTCGCTCTTGTTGGTGCCGATCACCCCGGATGGACCGCGTTTGATCCAGCCGACGACATAATCCTTCTCGCGGTCGGTGATCCTGCCGTCGGTGTGCGGGATGGTGCCGGAGCGCTCGTCGAACGGCAGGCCCGGGAGGGCCACGCCGCGGTACCCGACGGCCCGCACCACCAACTGGGCGGGCAGGGTCGCGCGCTGGCCGGTGTCGCGGGCCACCATCCGGCCGGCCTCGTCGGTGAAGAGCTCGTTGCGGCCGAGCACGATGGCCTCGACGGCATCGTTGCCGGTGATCTCGATGGGGGAGGTGTAGAACCGGAAGACGATGCGCCGGTTGCCTTCTCGCTGTTCATCTGCGGAGGTCTTCGCCGCTGTTCTTTCCGAGTAGCCGCGCAGCACCTTGATGTTGGCGGCGGTGGCCTTGCCGGCGGCCGCGGCATCCTCGTCGGTGATGCCGTCGAGGTCGGCCGGGTCGACGATCACGTCGACGCCGTCGAGTTCGCCGAGTTCACGCAGTTCCAGCGTGGTGAACGCGCCTTCGAGGGGGCCGCGCCGCCCGGCGATCACCACCTCGGAAACCCCGCGCTGGTGCAGCGACTCCAGCGCATGGTCGGCGATGTCGGTGGCGGCAAGCACGTCCGGGTCGGTCACCAGGATGCGCGCGACGTCGATGGCGACATTGCCGTTGCCGATGACCACCGCCCGGCCGGTAGAAACGTCCGGTGCCATCTCGGCGAAGTGCGGGTGGGCGTTGTACCAGCCGACGAAGTCCACCGCCGCGACGCTGCCGGGCAGATCCTCACCCGGGATGCCCAGGGCCCGGTCGGACTGGGTACCCACCGCGTAGACAACCGCGTCGTAACGCTGCGCCAGGTCATCGGCGGAGACGTCGCGTCCCACCGCGATATTGCCGAAGAAACGGAACCGCGGATCGGCCGCCGTCTTCTCGAACGTCCGGCTCACCGACTTGATCTTGGGGTGATCGGGAGCCACTCCCGAGCGCACCAAACCCCAAGGGGTGGGAAGCATTTCGAGCATGTCGATGTGGACTCCCGGGCCGCCGGCGGCCACCGACTCATCGGCGAAACGCAGTAGGGAAGCGGCGGTGAAATAGCCGGAGGGACCGGCTCCGACGATGGCGACGTAGTAGGGACGCATCCTGGGATGGTAATCACCACAGCGGCGCCGCCGGTAACCTGAGACCCCGTGGACCTGGATCGACAGTCGGATATCGCTGCCCTTGACACCACCTTGACGACGGTGGAGCGGGTGCTCGACATCGATGCCCTGCGAGCCCGGATCACCCAGCTCGAACAGGACGCTTCAGACCCGAGTCTGTGGGACGACCAAACCCACGCCCAGAAGGTGACCAGTGAGCTCTCTCACGCCCAGGGCGAGTTGCGCCGGGTGGAGGGTCTGCGCGGCCGCCTCGCCGACCTTCCGGTGCTCTACGAGATGGCCGCCGAAGAAGGAGGAGCAGAGGGCGACTCTGCGCTCGCCGAGGCCGACGCCGAACTCAAGGCTCTGCAGACCGAAATCGAGGCGCTCGAAGTCCGCACCCTGCTCGCCGGGGAGTACGACGAGCGCGAGGCCCTGGTCACCATCCGCTCCGGGGCCGGCGGGGTGGACGCCGCCGACTGGGCCGAGATGCTGATGCGGATGTACATCAGGTGGGCAGAACAACACGGCTACCCCGTTGAGGTGTTTGACACGTCCTACGCCGAAGAGGCCGGCATCAAGAGCGCGACGTTCGCGGTGCACAACCCGTTCGCCTACGGAACGCTGTCGGTGGAGCAGGGCACCCACCGATTGGTGCGAATCAGCCCCTTTGACAACCAGAATCGCCGGCAGACCTCGTTCGCTGAAGTCGAGGTGCTGCCGGTCGTGGAGACCACCGACCACATCGAGATCCCCGAGACCGAGATCCGCGTCGACGTCTACCGCTCCAGCGGACCCGGCGGTCAGTCGGTCAACACCACCGACTCCGCGGTTCGACTCACCCACATCCCCACCGGTATCGTGGTGACTTGCCAGAACGAGAAATCGCAATTGCAGAACAAGGTTTCTGCGATGCGGGTGCTCCAGGCCAAACTGCTGGAACGCAAGCGGCAGGAGGAGCGCGCCGAACTCGACGCCCTGAAGGGCGACGGGGGCGCATCCTGGGGAAACCAGATGCGGTCCTACGTTCTGCACCCCTACCAAATGGTCAAGGATCTGCGCACCGAGTACGAGGTCGGTAATCCTTCGGCGGTACTGGATGGGGACATTGACGGATTCCTTGAGGCCGGAATCCGGTGGCGTAACCGACGAGATGACGAAGACGACTGAGCTGGTGGCCTATGCCACGACGACCTACCCACGGGGATTCCCGGTGGGCAACCCCCTTGCCGGCCGCTGGCATGATTTCTGGCACGGCGACATCGGCGAATGGATTCTGACCCGCGGACTCCACATCGCGCTGCTGCTGATCGGCGGCCTGCTGGCGGCCCGGTTCATCAGCTGGCTGGCGGCGCGGATCAGCCGCCGCATCGACGATGACTTCCAGCAGAGCGACGCGCTGGTGCGCTCGGAGAGTGCCAAGCACCGCCAAGCGGTGGCCTCGGTGATCTCCTACCTGGCGATCGCCCTGCTCGGGGTGATGGTGGTGGTCGAGATCACCGATGTGCTGGCCGTCCCGATCGGCTCGCTGGTGGCCCCGGCGGCGGTGCTGGGCGCTGCTCTCGGTTTCGGTGCGCAGCGGGTGGTCCAGGATCTGCTCAGCGGCTTCTTCATCATCACCGAGAAGCAGTACGGTGTCGGCGACCTGGTGGAGCTCACCCTCGGGGCCGCCAACGACGCGATGGGCACCGTGGAGGACGTCACGCTGCGGGTGACCAAACTGCGTACGTCCGACGGCGAGATGTACACGATCCCCAACGGTCAGATCATGAAGACGCTCAACCTGTCCAAGGACTGGGCGCGCGCCGTAATCGACATCCCGGTGCCCAGTTCGGCCGACTTGAACCTGGTCAACGACGTCCTGCATCACGTATGCGAGGCCGCCCCCTACGATCCGGAAATGCGTGACCTGCTGCTCGACAAGCCCCAGGTGATGGGCGTGGAGAGCATCGAGGTGGACACAGTGAATCTGCGGATGGTGGCCCGGACCCTGCCGGGTAAGCAATTCGAAGTGGGCCGGCGGCTTCGGCTGCTGGTGGTCGGTTCGCTGGCCCGCGCCGGCATCGCGACCGACCATGAGTACAACCCATTGGTCGGCGCGCACCCGGCAACCGTCGGCGGGCCTGACAAGGAAACCCAGGGACCGGTGCAGCGATGAGATCGACCAATGCGCGGGAGGGTCGCGGCTGGCCCGGCTACATCTTCGGCGGACGGGTGCGCACGACCACCGCCGCCCTGCTGATCGCGTTCTGCGCGATCTGGTGGCTCTACGAGACCTACGAGCCGGTGCCGTCGCCGCAGCAGGTGCCGGCCAGCGAGGTCGTCCCGCCGGGATTCATCCCCGATCCCGACTACACCTGGGCGCCGCGCACCGACGTCCAGCGCCACACCCCGACGACGACCACCGCGCCGCCGTCCACCACCCCGCCGTCCACCATCCCGACCAGCCCCACCGCGCCGCCCGAGGCCCCGAGCAGCACGCCGATTGAACCGGGGGCGCCGTCGTCGCCGCCTGCACCGGAGACATCGCCGGCGCCCGCGGAGCCGCCCCGGGCCACCGGGTCGCCGGGTCCAAGCACGGTCGAGCGGCCGAGCCCGGCGGCCGGCCCGTCCCCCGCTGCGGTGTCGCCACCGCAGTAGCGGCGGCGTGCCCGGCTACACTGGCGAGCCGTGATGATCACCCTCGACCATGTCACCAAGCAGTACAAAGCGTCGGCGCGCCCGGCGCTGGACAACGTGAGCCTCAAGGTCGACAAGGGCGAGTTCGTCTTCCTGATCGGTCCCTCCGGCTCGGGGAAGTCAACCTTCATGAGCCTGCTGCTGGCTGAGGAGACACCGACCTCCGGTGAGATCCAGGTGTCGAAGTTCCACGTCAACAAGCTCTCCGGCCGGCACATCCCCAAACTGCGCCAGGTCATCGGCTGCGTGTTCCAGGACTTCCGGCTGCTCCAGCAGAAGACGGTCGCCGAGAACGTCGCGTTCGCGCTCGAGGTGATCGGTAAGCAGCCCGACGTGATCAAGAAAGTGGTGCCCGAGGTGCTCGACATGGTGGGGCTCTCCGGAAAGGCCAGCCGCTTGCCCAATGAGTTGTCCGGGGGTGAGCAACAGCGGGTGGCCATCGCGCGGGCCTTCGTCAACCGTCCCCTCGTGCTGTTGGCCGACGAGCCGACGGGCAACCTCGACCCGGAGACCAGCCGGGAGATCATGGACCTGCTCGACCGGATCAACCGGACTGGGACGACGGTGCTGATGGCCACCCACGACCACCACATCGTCGACTCGATGCGTCAACGGGTGGTGGAGCTGTCCATGGGCCGACTGGTTCGCGACGAACAGTTCGGCGTCTACGGGATGGACCGCTAGATGCGCGCCGGGTTCCTCGTCAACGAGGTCGTCACAGGTCTTCGACGCAACGTCACCATGACGATTGCGATGATCCTGACGACGGCCATCTCCATCGGCCTCTTCGGTGGCGGTCTGCTGGTGGTACGGCTGGCCGACCAATCGCGCAGCATCTACCTCGACCGCGTCGAGAGTCAGGTGTTCCTCAACAACGACGTGTCGGCGACCGACCCGACCTGCGACGCCGACCCGTGTAAAGCGTTGCGCGCGCAGATCGAATCCCGTGAGGACGTGAAGTCCGTTCGTTTCCTCAACAAGGACGACGCCTACAACGACGCCGTCACCAAGTTCCCCGAATACAAGGACGTCGCGAGCAAGGATTCGTTCCCGGCGTCGTTCATCGTCAAGCTCAACGATCCCGAGCAGCACAAGGATTTTGACGCCGCGATGAGCGGCCAGCCCGGCGTGCTCAACGTGCTCAACCAGAAGGAGCTGATCGACCGGCTCTTCGCGGTGCTCGACGGGCTGTCCAAGGCCGCGTTCGCCATCGCGGTGGTGCAGGCGGTCAGCGCAATTCTGTTGATCGCGAACATGGTTCAGGTCGCCGCCTACACCCGTCGCACCGAGATCGGCATCATGCGGATGGTCGGCGCGACCCGCTGGTACACCCAGTTGCCGTTCCTGGTGGAGGCCGTGCTGGCCGCGACAATCGGCGTTGTGCTCGCCATCGTCGGTCTGATCGTGGTGCGGGCATTGTTTCTGGACAACGCGCTCAGCCAGTTCTACCAAGCCAATCTCATCGCCAGGATCGACTATGCCGACATCCTCTACATCGCACCGGTGATGTTCGCGGTCGGCGTGGCGATGGCCGCCGTCACCGCCTACGTGACGCTGCGGCTGTACGTGCGGAAGTAAGCCGGTGGTCAAGGCGTCGGTCGAACGCAAGGCTGCGGCCGCGAAGAAGGCGGGCGACGCCAAGGGTGGCAAGAAGCTCATCGCCTCCAATCGCCGGGCGCGGCATAATTTTTCGATTCTGGAGGTCTTCGAGGCGGGCGTGGTGCTGACCGGCACCGAGGTCAAGAGCCTGCGCGACGGCAACGCGTCGATGGCGGATTCCTTCGCGACCGTCGACGACGGCGAGATCTGGCTGCGTAACCTGCACATCCCGGAGTATCACCACGGCTCCTGGACCAACCACACGCCGCGGCGCAACCGCAAACTGCTGTTGCACCGTCGTCAGATCGACATGCTGATGGGCAAGATCCGCGACGGCAACCTGACGCTGGTGCCGCTGTCGATGTACTTCAGCGAGGGCAAGGTCAAGGTGGAACTCGCCCTGGCCCGCGGTAAGCAGGCGCACGACAAGCGGCAGGACATCGCCCGCCGCGACGCCGAGCGCGAAGTCATCAGAGAATTAGGACGGCGCACTAAAGGCAAGATCTGATCGGGGGCAAGATCTGTCCGGCGCGGCCGGCCCGCAGCGGCAGAGCCGCGACTTTTCGGCTCCCCAGTCGATAACATCGGCGGGTGTCTGACACCGATAAGCCTCGCCCCCGCACCGTGCTCGACAAGGACGATGTCCTGGCCGGCCTGTTCGCCACCTGGGATTCCATCGACGCCCTGCTGGCAGGCCTGACCGCAGAGCAGTGGCAGACCCCGACAGCGCTGCCCGGCTGGACGGTGCACGACGTCGTCTCCCACGTCGTCGGCACCGAGATGATGCTGTCCGGTACGCCGTTGCCCGACGTCGACGTGGCCGGCCGCGACCACGTGCACAACGAGATCGGCGCCCTCAACGAGCGCTGGGTGGAGCATCTGCGCAGTAAGTCACCCGAGGAGATGCTGGCGTTGTTCCGCGAGGTCGCCGCCCAGCGCAGGGCGGTGCTGACGGCGATGCCGATCGAGGAGTGGAACACCGTGACGCTGACCCCGGCCGGGCCGGACAGCTACGGGCGGTTTATGCGGGTCCGGGTTTTCGACTGCTGGGTGCACGAGCACGACATCCGCGATGCGGTGTCGCTGCCGGCTGATGAGGACGCCTACGGCGGTGCTGATTCCCGCTTGGCGCTCGACGAGATGGCGACCAGCATGGGGTTCGTGATGGCCAAGAAAGGCGGCGCCCCGGACGGGTCCCGGATCGAACTGACGCTGACCGGGCCGGTTTCCCGGACGATCCGCGTCGCCGTCGACGGCCGTGCCGCGGTGGTGCCCGACTTCGGCGGACAGCCGCCCACCGCTGCCATCACGCTCGACGGCCGTCAGTTCGTCCGGTTGGCGGGCGGGCGGCCGATGGGCGGAGACGCTCCGCAGTCCGTCGACTACGGCGGTGACTCCGCGGTCGGCAGCAGGATCGTCGAGAATCTCGCCTACGTGATCTGACAATGCGCCCCAAGATCTGACGCTGGCCTTCGGAAGGTGACTGTGCGTTTTTTCCGCGCGACACGCCGCGGCGATGGCTGAAACCGCCCACTCGGCTTCTGTCGGTGCGACGCCGGTTGGGGGGCGGGAATTAACCGGTGTGGTTTGTCGGTTACACCCCGTACCATAGAAAATCTGGCCGAATCCATCGGTCGGGGTGCGAGGGGCTGAACGGTTTCGACTTCGCGCATCGAATCAAGGGAAGCGTGCCGGTGCAGGCAAGAGACCACCGTAAGCGTCATTGCAACCAATTAAGCGCCGATTCCAATCAGCGCGACTACGCCCTCGCTGCCTAAGCGACGGTGAGTCTGTCAGACCGGGAACGCCCTCGGCCCGGACCCTGGCATCAGCTAGAGGGATACACCGCTCAGTCCGGTCGCGGGACTGAATGGGACAAACCACAGCGACTGGGATCGTCATCTCGGCTTGTTCGCGTGACTGAGAGATCCAAGTAGAGACATAGCGGACTGCGCACGGAGAAGTCTTGAGGGAATGCCGTAGGACCCGGGTTCGATTCCCGGCAGCTCCACCGAGAAGCAGGCCAGGCCGAAAGGCCTGGCCTGTCTTGTCATGTCGTCCCTCTCAATCCGGGTGATCCCCGGTCGCGATGGGGTGCAACGGTCCGATGTTTGCTCTTCGCTGCGGCCGGGTATGTGAAAGCCGGTGCCAAGTGCCGAGGTATTCGGGAAGTGGGTTGGGTGTTTAGCCGGGGTTGTTGGTAGCGGCTGTGTGAGGAAGTGGTAGCGCGGGCGCGGGGATCTGGTAGCGGTCCCCGCGCCTGCGCTGTGGTCAGGTGGTGTCCTGCTGATGGCCGTGTCGGCGCATGTTGGGGCCG
>CAIRCP010000244.1 GCA_903877095.1 uncultured Actinomycetes bacterium
CTGCGTGATCATCAAGCCGCCGCCGACAAGCTCCGCCGAGCAAACCAGCCGCCAACACGCAATCCGCTACAGTAGACGCCGGTCACAAGGTGAGCACTTTCACCGAGCAAGACTGAGCACTTTCGATGAGCGTCATCAGTGCGGAGGGCACCGCGTCATGCCATTGCTGCCCGTCCCAGAACTTGCGGCCTGGGCCACCGCTCGGATCGTCGTACCACCCCGGTGTCGCCATCGCTTCCCCATCGACGTATCGGCATTTCCCCCGTTCGATCCGAGGGTAAGTCGGGTGCGCTGCCCCGTTGGCTGGAATCCGCGACAAATGTGGCGCTCGCCGGGATGGCAATGGCTAGATTTGCCACTCGCCACCCGGCTGGTCTCGAACCAGCCGGAGACCTAGTTTCGAGATTTCCGAAAAAAATTTCGTCACCTCACGGAAAAAATCCACTCATCACAGAAACCCTCGCCAGCGTCAGCGGTCCTGGTGGGGGGAATCGTGCTGTGAAGGGCACGAAATTTTCTGAAACCCGGGTGTGTCGTAATCAGATTTGCGCCTCTCTGTCCGGCAAGGTGATGGGCATGGCTGGACCTGGGAAGCGTGGACGTGTCCACAAGGGCGACAGAGTGCTGATTCAGTCTCGGCCGTTGCGGCCGGTATGGGAGGCCGTGCATGAGCGGGCGGCAGCGGCCGGGGTACCGGTTTCGCAGTATCTAGCCGACCTGCTCGCCGTACACGTCGGCCGCGCGGATTTGGTAAGTGACGACGGACGTCGGGAGGTCTTGCCGTTGGCGATGTAAGCACCGCGCTGTGGCTCCGGCCCGGCAGATGTGGACAAATCCATAGCGGTGTGGACGAGCCCGTGACATGACGAAGGCCCCGCCTTAGCGGGGCCTTGTCTGAGGGTTTGAGCCGAGTTGGCGCTCGGTTCCGGGTCCGCACCCATTGCCTCGAAAGGCACTTTGCTTTGACCAGCAAGTGTCACGGTAGCCCATACCCGCGAGCAGTTCCAGGGGGCGCGGCACGCCGTGTATCAGATCGTGATTTTTGTGCCAGCCGTTATCGCGGTTGTACGCCGCAGCGCCGCCGGCGTGGGGTGGTTCGTACCTGTCCGTGGGCGCCGCGCGTGGCGCATGCCGACGCTCGAGGGGCCAGTCGGGGGAGCGGGCCCGTGTCGTCGGCCGTGGGGCCGGCGATCGTGCTCGAGCTGGAGCCTGACGTATGGGCGGGGGTGCCGTGCTGGACCGGTCGGGCTGATCGGTGGGCTCGGGTGAGCGTCGCGGTGGCCTACGACCTGCGTTACAACAGCCATGTGCGGCCGTCTATGGGCGCCAATCAGGTGAGCCGGGCCGCGCTGCTCAAGGTCGCCGCCGCCCGGGCCGCCTACGCGGATCACTCCACGGGCCGTAACTGCCGGCCGACGATCGACACCCTGGCCGCCATCACCGGACTCAGTGACCGCACCGTCCAGCGGGCCGACACAGCCCTGCTGCTGCTGGGGGTGGCCACCGAGGTCCTGCGCGGCCGCCAGCGCACCCGGGTGGAGCGGATGGCCTCCTGGCGGGTCGGTGACCGGGCCCGCGGCTGGGCGTCAGTGTGGGCGCTGCACGACAACCCCGTTGTGGCCCAGGCGGTTTGTGCGCTGTCACCCCACCCCGAAGGGTCTCTTTATCGGAAGAAAACCTCTGGTTTATCCGTACTCACCACAGCCAGCCGGCGCCCTGCGGGCGCCGGGGGACGCGGCGCGCCGCGCCGCGCAGGCCCCGACAGCGGGGGCAGCCGGCTGGCGGGGCGGTGGAGAGCCGATCCGGCCTCACCGCCGTGGGCGCGGCGGCACTCCGTGCATGCCTGGGCCGCGGTCCTGGCAGCACCAGCGGCGGCCGGCTGGTCGTCACGTGACGTCAACGCCGCGATCAGCGATTGGGCTGGCGTTCACGGCCGGCTCCCGGATGACCCGCACCGCCCGATCGGTCTGCTCGGTGCCGTCCTGCGCTGGCATGGTGACCCGCAGATCCGGCCGGCCGCGCTCGATGAGGCCCGCGAGGCCGCCGAACTGGCCGCCGCGCGCCAGCGGGTCGCCGCGCAGCTCGCCGAGCGGGAGCGCACCGCCGCCGCCCGGGTCGCCGGCCGC
>CAIRCP010000245.1 GCA_903877095.1 uncultured Actinomycetes bacterium
AGCTCGTCGATCTTGGCGCGAACACGGTCGGTCGGGGATACTCGTGCAGGCACGGGCGTGGGTCCTTTCTTCGATGACTTGGTAGGTCTCGAAACAGAACCTACGCCCGGCCCCCATTTACACCGGTTTCAGGACGCGACCAACATATCCTCCGGCACGGAGATTCGGACTGATGAGACTAACGCGGCGACAGCTTGCTCTTGCTTTTCTTGAAGCGTGCGTAGTTGCTCACCTATGGCGGCGAACACGCTGTCCATGACCTTGTACTGGGCCAGCATCGTCGAGACAGAAAAACGGAGTTTCCTGGCTCCCTCGGGATTTTCGTTGAGGTACTCAGCCAGCGATCGCACATTCTTTTGAGGCACGACCCAAATCTTAAGGCTAGCCGGATTATTCGCGGAGTGTCGGCGTAGCTGGGTGTCGATACGCGAAAGTGCCTGTCCTGCAAGGCAACGCCGGGTCCAACACCGCCGCCGACCACATCATCGTCCTGGATAAGGCCGAAGCTCTCGCGGGACGTCGCCGCCGACGAGCCTCCACCGCTCCGTCATAAATCTTGAGGAAATCGCTCCAGTCTGGGATCTGCACACGCCGTCCCACTCTCTGGCAGGCTAGGAGTCTATCGCGGCGAATATGAACCGATCCCCAGCACCACGTCCGGAACGGGCGGCAGCAGTCGCGCCGCGACGGCCGCCAGGATGCTGTCCACGGTTACTCGTCCATCTCTAACGAGGACTAATTCGCCGCGGCTGCCGTGGGGCGTTCCGGTGCCCACAATCGGCCCAAGTCGGCCCGTATCCGCGCCGCTTTCGAGATCGAGGCCGATCCGCCTTTGCTCGACCGCGGCTCGGTGCGCAACAGCATGTCCACCGCCGTGTCGTAGCGGCGGCGGAACTCGGTCCAGTCCGGGATGTCGACGCACACCCCGACCCCGCCTCGGATGAGCAGACGCGCGTGTTCCCGGTTGGGCGGCAACAACTCCTGCCACCGCATCCCCGCGCCCAGCTCAGAGTTCAAGCCCTTGTGGCCGTCGGCCTGACCATAACTCTCCGGACGCCTGGTCGTCAGACCTGACCAGTGCTCGGCAGCCTCCAGCAGCTCCACCTCGCGCGCCCCGTACATGATCAGCGATGCGGGGAAGATCGCCCGCAGCTCGTCGGCGTAGACCTTGCCGAAGACCGTATCGAGCTGGCAGGACGCCTGCACCGCGGCCATCAAGTTGATTCCCAAGCCACGGCCCTCCCCCACGAACCGCCTGAGCGAGGGAATCGGAGCGGTGTTGGGAAGCTCGTCAACAATCATGAGCAGCCGGTGCATCTGCTCACGGCGCGCAGTCTTTTCCCGCCAACGCCGCACCAGCCCGTCGAGCAGTGTGACCGCCGCTCCCGCGACCGTGCCGTCAGCGGGAGCCAAAACGAACAACGTTGCCATCGGGTCATCGAGAAAAGCCGGGTCAAAAACAGCGTCGGTAGGGTTATCGAGCAGGCTCATCCGCAGCCAGGGCGTGATGGCCTTTCGCATCGTGATCGCGACCGAATCGCGCTGGCGGGGCTCCATGTCCAGAATTCTGGCCATGCCCACGGCGAGCACCGGGTACTTGCGACATAGCGCGGCGGCGCTCACCCAGCCAGGCTGGGTCGCATCTTCGGGGTCGAGGTTGTCGACCGCCTGGAGCACCCAGTTCATCCCGCTCCCGTTGCCTGCCGGCCGCGGTGATGCCGCATACAAAAACGCGGCCAGCGGTCCGGCGGCTTGGGACTCCCAGATCCCACCGTCGGAGACTTGATCAGCCCCCGAGCCCAGGCCCACTGTGGCCATCTGCATGATCGTCTCAGCGATGGTCAACGCCTCCGACGGGTTGGTGATGGTGCTGGTCGGGTCGAAGTTCATGGGGATCAGCCCGTCGGGATAGACAGGCCGGGCGATCGGGCGCAAATCGACCAATGCCTTTGGCCCCCAACGCCGTTCCATCACCATCTGCAACAAATCGTCCTTGGAGGAAACCACGCAGGCAGGCCCGTCCCACATCGTGGCCGCCGGGGCAAGGATCCGCCGCGACTTCCCAGTTTCGGTCGGAGCCGACACGAGGACGTGGGCGGCGGTGTGCGGCACGAACAGCCGCGACTGCCGCCCGCCCGAGTAGCCCGTCATAAACCCGCAATAGGGAGTCGCCGGTGGAACGTACACAGTCGCTACCTTTCCTCTACCAGGTGCTCGGCCAGCGGTACTGCACTGACCGCGCCACGGGTGGCCGACCACGACCGAGGTCGAGGTCGTCCTGGGCTGTTTCGATCGCCGTCACCGCGAGAGCCAGCAGCGCACTGGGCCAGGCCCCCGCGCGTAATGCCCGGACCATCACCCGCTGCAACTCGGCGGCGGCCATGTCCAAGCCGCTGCCGGGATGACTGCCGCACGAGGCGCACATATCGCCGCCGTGCAGCCCGACACGCTCGGCGTCATCGGGGCCCACGATCCCGAACCACGTCACCGCGCACGCCGTGCACAACCGCGGCGGGTAGCCCAGATCGCTGGCCTCCACCCCACATGGCAGCCGCTCAATAGGGATGTCGACAACCCGCCGAAACCCCGCTTCACCAGGGTGAATAGGTACCGCGGCGACACCGCCCATCAGTGCTCTCCTCCTGCGCTTGCCAGTCCCACGGTGGGCCACATCCGTCTCATAGTGTCAGATCAACTCAGGTAAGACAATAGTAATACGCTTCACCGTTTACCATATTGTGTCATTTCCTCACGCGCGGTTCTCGACGGCGGACCGCTACTGCACGCATGCCTCCGGTACGGGCAATCGTCCCCGGGAATCGTCCACGGCCAGATCCTGGCTACACCCACCGACGGTCTGCCAAAATGACTCGCACAATTAACTGGCGAGGGGGTGTGGCTTTGGGGTCGATCAACGAGGTGCTGGCCGCGCTGCGCCAGGCGCCGACGAACCTCGACCGGGGGGTGTTCTTCGAACATCTGATGGTGCGCTATTTCCAGCTCGACCCGATGCTGGCTCAGCGCTACGACGAGGTGTGCCGCTGGATCGACTGGACCGGCCGCGACGGCATGCCCGACACCGGGATCGACCTGGTGGCCCGCGATCGGGACACCGGCGAGTACACCGCAATCCAGTGCAAGTTCTACGAGCCCGAGCATCATCTCGCCAAGGGCGACATCGACTCGTTTTTCACCGCGTCGGGCAAGAAGCCGTTTACCAACCGGGTGATCATCTCCACCACCGACAACTGGGGCAAGAACGCCGAGGCCGCCCTCGACGGCCAGCAGATCGAGGTGCAGCGCATCGGCATGGAGATGCTCGCCGAATCACCGATCGACTGGGACATCGCCTGGCCGGCAGGCCAACTGAGCATTCAGTTGTCCATGGCGGCACGTAAGCAGCCCCGCCCGCACCAGACGAAGGCCATCGAGGCGGTGTTGTCGGGATTCGCCGCCGGCAATGAGCGCGGCAAGCTGATCATGGCGTGCGGCACCGGTAAGACGTTCACCGCGCTGAAGATCGCCGAACGCATCGCCGCCGACAACGGGGGCAGCGCCCGGGTCCTGTTCCTGGTGCCGTCGATCTCGCTGCTGAGCCAGACGCTGCGGGAGTGGACCGCCCAGTGCGAATTGGATCTGCGGGCCTTCGGGGTGTGCTCGGACACCAAGGTCGGCAAGCTGCGCGACACCGTCGAGGATTTCAACGTCCACGATGTGCCGATCCCGGTGACCACCAACCCGGCCACGCTGTGCGCCGAGATGGGCCACCGCAAGCACGCCGCGGGGTTGACGGTGGTGTTCGCGACCTACCAGTCGCTGCCCACAGTGGCCGACGCCCAGGCCCTAGGGCTCGACGAATTCCAGCTTGTGGTGTGCGACGAGTCCCACCGCACTACCGGGGTCACCCTGGCCGGGCAGGACGAGTCCAACTTCGTCCGCATCCACGACGGGGACTACCTGCGTGCCGCCCGCCGGCTCTACATGACCGCCACCCCGCGGATCTTCGCCGACACGGTCAAGGACAAGGTCGAAGCGCATTCGGCGGAGCTGGTGTCGATGGACGACGAGCTGCGCTTCGGCCCGGAGTTCCACCACCTGTCCTTCGGTGAGGCCGTCGAGCGCGGTCTGCTCACCGACTACAAGGTGCTGGTGCTGACCGTCGATGAGTCGGTGATCGCCGCCCCGATGCAGCGCCAGCTCGCGACGTTCGGGGAGATCCCCAACCTCGATGACGCCTCCCGCATCGTCGGGTGTTGGAACGGGCTGGCCAAACGCGCCGCCGACTTCGGCCCCGGCCAGCCGCCGATGCAACGGGCGGTGGCCTTCGCCCGCGACATCAAGACCTCGCTGGCGCTGGCTGACCTGTTCCCGAAAGTTGTTGCCGCCTACCAGGACAGCCTGTCCGAGCGCCCCGACGACGAGCCGGACACCAACCGCGATCTGGTGTGCGAGGTCCACCACGTCGACGGCACCTTCAACGCCCTACAACGCAACAAAGAACTCGCCTGGCTCAAAGCCCCAGTCGCCGAACATGAGTGCCGCATCCTGACCAACGCCCGCTGCCTGTCCGAGGGGGTCGACGTGCCCGCCCTGGACGCGGTGCTGTTCCTGCACCCCCGCGGCTCCGTCGTCGACGTGGTCCAGTCCGTCGGCCGGGTGATGCGGCTTTCGGAGGGCAAGGACTACGGCTACGTCATCCTGCCCGTCGCGGTGCCCGCCGGCCTGGACCCCGCGGCGGCGCTGGCCGACAACCAGCGCTTCAAAGTGGTGTGGCAGGTCCTCAACGCGCTGCGCTCCCACGACGAGCGCTTCGACGCCATGATCAACAGCATCGCCCTCAACACCGGCACCCAGGACAGCCGGCTGTTGGTCGACCACCTCGCCCCCACCGACACCGACGGCCAGGACTCGCTGAGCAGCAGGGGTGCTCAGGAGGTGCTGTTCGGCCTGGGGCAGTGGCAGGAAGCTATCTACACCCGCATCGTCGATCGGGTCGGCACCCGGGTCTACTGGGACCAATGGGCCGCCGACGTCGCCGACATCGCCACCGCCCAGATCACCCGCATCAACGCCATCCTCGCCGACACCGACACCGACCCCGCCATCGGCGAGCAGTTCGAGCGGTTCTGGAAAGGGTTGCGCGACAACCTCAACGACTCCATCAGCCGGGATGCGGCGATCAGCATGCTCTCCCAGCACCTGATCACCAAACCCATCTTCGATGCCCTGTTCTCCGGGCACGACTTCGCCGCCCGCAATCCTGTCTCCCGGGTGATGCAGGCCATGACCGACGCCCTCGACGGCCACGGCCTTCAAGCTGAAACCCAACGGCTGAGCAAGTTCTACGACTCGGTACGCCTGCGCGCCGAACAGGTCGTGAGCGTCGAGGGTAAACAGCACCTCATCGCTGATCTCTACGAGAAGTTCTTCCGCACCGCCTTCAAGAAGCAGTCAGAAGCCCTCGGAATCGTCTACACCCCCACCGAAGTCGTCGACTTCATCCTGCGCGCCGCCGACCACGCCACCCGCGAACATTTCGGCCGCGGCCTCACCGACGACGGTGTGCATATCCTCGACGGATTCACCGGAACCGGCACCTTCATCACCCGACTCCTGCAATCCGGCCTCATCCACGCCGAGGACCTGGAGCGCAAGTACGCCCATGAGTTGCACGCCAACGAGATCACTTTGCTGGCCTATTACATCGCCGCGGTCAATATCGAAACCACCTACCACGCCCTGGCCGGCAAGACCGCCGACAGCGACGACTACCAGCCCTTCCCAGGGATCGTCCTCGCCGATACCTTCCAGATCAGCGAGAAGGACGATGCGCTCGACCTGGAAATCTTCGCTGCCAACAACGACCGCATTACCCGCCAGCGAGAGACGAAAACGCTTGTCCTGCTGGGCAACCCGCCCTATTCGGTCGGGCAGTCCAGCGCCAACGACCTCAACGCGAACACCCCCTACCCCACCCTCGACGGACGTATCGAAGCCACCTACGCCCAGCGCTCTACCGCCACCAACAAGAACAGCCTCTACGACTCCTACATCCGCGCATTCCGCTGGGCCACCGACCGCATCGGCGACACCGGCGTGGTGGCGTTCGTCTCCAACGGCGGCTGGATCGACGGAAACACCGCCGACGGAATCCGCCTCTCGATGGCCGACGAATACAGCCACCTCTACGTCTACAACCTGCGCGGCAACCAGCGCACCGCAGGCGAGCAGTCCCGCAGAGAAGGCGGCAAAATCTTCGGCTCCGGTAGCCGCAACACCGTCGCCATCTTCATCGGCATCAAAGACCCAAAGCGCCACGGCCCCTGCCAAATCCACTACCACGACATCGGCGACTACCTCAGCCGTGAGCAGAAACTCACTATCGTCGGCGCCGCCACCGTCGACGACCTCGACTGGCAGACCATCACCCCCAGCCCCCACGGCGACTGGATCAACCAGCGCGACGACACATTCTCCGCCTGGCCGGCTATCGGGGATAAAGATAAGACCGTCACGGGTCCGAGGGTGTTCAGCACCTACTCTCGGGGTCTAGCAACTGGACGGGATGCCTGGTGCTACAACTACAGCCGCTCAGCGCTGATCGGCGGTATCCACAGCCTGATCGGACAGTACGACGCCGCCCGCAGCGACTTCGACTCCTACTGCGCACACCAATCCGTCACCAAGCCAACCGAATCCGACGTCACCGCCTACCTCGCCCAGAACCCAGAACTGACAGCAACCGGCCGGATCAGCTGGAACCGCGGCCTCAAGCAGGACCTCGCCAAGAGGTACCCGATCCGCTGGTCTGACGACGCCGTGCGGTCATTCAGCTACCGGCCGTTCTGCCCCCAATGGGGCTACCTCGACCGTCACGTCAACGACATGATCTATCAACTGCCGTCGATGTTCCCCACCCCGCACCACACGAATCTTGGCGTTATGGTCATTGCCCCGCGTCCAGGCACGGAGTTCGTGACACTGGCCATCCCTTCTATGCCAGACCTCTCGTTCTTCACGTATACGGCCCAGTTCTTCCCGCGCTGGACCTACCAACAGATCGAAGACGAAGGCACTCTTGACTTCTCCAACGAGGGCGACGTCGACCAGTGGGGCTACCGCCGCGTCGACAACATCACCGACGCCATCCTCGCCCTCTACCAGGAGGCCATTGGCGACCAGGTCACCAAGGACGACATTTTCTACTACGTCTACGGCGTCCTGCACGATCCGGACTACCGGAACCGCTATGCGGCCGATCTCAAGAAGATGTTGCCCCACATCCCCACCCCCGAGAGCGCCGTGCGCTTCGCCCGCGTCGCCGGAATTGGTCGCCAACTGGCCGACCTGCATGTGAATTACGAAGCAGCCGAACCATATCCACTCGACGTCCAACTCAAGCCCGGCGCCGACCCGGCCAACCGCGAGACCTGGCGAGTGGCCAAGATGCACTGGAAGCCCAAAACCGACAAGTCCGCGATCGTCTACAACCACGCCGTCACCATCGCTGGCATTCCCGGCACCGCCCACGACTACCTGCTCGGCTCCCGCACCGCGCTGGAATGGATCATCGACCGCTACCAAGTCAAGACCGACAAAGCCTCCGGCATCGTCAACGACCCCAACGACTGGTGCGACGAACACGACGACCCCACCTACATCGTCGACCTGATCAAGAAGGTCACCACCGTCAGCGTGCTGACCTCTGCATTGGTGAGCCAACTGGACGGCCCGGTATGACTCCGCACCCCAGGGTCGACGATCCAGGCAAGCCCCCGTTGAGGATTGGCGTGAGTGCGATGATCCCCGAGGTTCCACCGGTGCTGACCAAGCTGCTGGAACAGCCGCCTCAGCCGCAGCGGTCGTTTGCATGGGAGCCGGCCGGGTGGCACCACCAGATGCATGATTTGCCCGACGTCCGGCAGATGCTCGATGCCCTGCCTGAGCGTGTCGACCGCGGCATTGTCCGCACTGTCGTCGCCCGCGAACTGGACCGCCAGCGCGTACTGCCGGCGTTCGTCAGCGCAATGGTGTGGGGCTACGGAGACAAGGGCTATGGGCCAACCCGCGTACGGAGGGTGTTGACCGGGGTGAAGACCGGCGCCCGTGACGCCCCGGTGCGTGATGATGTCGCCGGAGTACTCCGCACGGCTGCCGAGGTGGTTCGCCGCGAGGGGCCAGTCGAGGGCTTCCGCTATATGAACAACGCCGGCCGCATCAAACACCTCGCGGCCTCGTTCTTCACCAAGTGGCTCTATTTCGCGTCCGCGCTGAGTGACCCCGACGACGTAGGCGCGGCACCCATCCTCGACATGCGGGTACGTAACTGGTTACAGGACCACACCGGCGTGGATCTCGACCTTCGTCAAACCCGCGATTACGAGACCTACCTGATGATCCTGAATGGCTGGGGTGCGCTCTACGGCCGGACATCGGTGCAGGTGGAGCAGGCGATCTTCTCCTGTTCCACTCGTAACGCTTGAGGTTGGCCCACTCCGCTGATTGGCGTGTCGCCGGCCCGTAACTTGTGCGACGCCACCGCCGGGCTGCGTCTCACCATCCGATGCCGTCCAGGTCCCGTCGGCTCGCGCACACACCCTTCACCGCCGGCGCGATGTCTTCGGCGGTAAGGATTTTCAGGTCGTCGACGGTGACGGGTCGGCCTTCGCGCTTCTGCGCGACGAGCCGTGAGGTGCGCCGTCTTTCGGCCTTCTCGATGACGTTTCGAGCGAAGCGCCCGTTGTGCAGGACGTCGATCCCATGCTCACCGGACACAGTGCGATAGGCGCGGATCACCGAAGCCATTTCCAGCCAGACCCGTTGCGCCTCGGCGTTGAGCACCGTGGCGCGTGGTCCGCCGTAGACGATCCCGATCGAGACGATCTCTGCCGGGCTATAGGAATCGAAACGCAGTTTGTCGTTGAACCGCTGATCCAAACCGGGGTTTACGGTGAGGAATTCGTCGACCAGATCCTCATAACCGGCGCCCATGAACACGAAGTCGAGGCGATATTTCTCCAGGCTGATCAGCAGCTGGTTGACTGCCTCTTTTCCGATGATGTCGGGCTCGCCCCCCTGGTGGCGCTCGACGAGGCTGTACAGCTCGTCCATGAATAGAATTTTGCCCATCGAAGCCTCAATGAGCGCGTTGGTTTTCGGGCCGGAAGCGCCGATGACCTCGCCGCGAAAGTCGGGCGCGTAGACCTCGACAATATCGGGGTGCCGCACCAGGCCCAGCCCCGCATAGATCATCCCGAGCGCTGTGGCGGTAGTGGTCTTCCCAGTGCCTGGCGGGCCGACGAGCAGCAGATGATTGGTTGCGCCTTCCACCGGCAGGCCGTATTCCTGCCGCATCACCCGGACTTCGAGTTCGTCTTCGAGTTCTTGGACGGCGGCTTTGACCGCCGCCAGCCCGATCTGGGCGTCCAACAGTGCCCGGCCCTCGGCAAGCAGCTCGGCGCGCCGCTGGGCCGAGGCGGTCTCCTCGCGGACATCTCGACTCACCGCGGTGCCGCCATCCCAGCGGTCGGTGCGGCTGTCGATGGTGGCCGTGTCGGTGATGGTCAATCCGAAGGTCGGATCGGCCAGCGCTTCTTTGGCGCGGCCGAAGTCCGGCCAGCGCACCGAAATGTCGGTCAGCAGCGCGCGGGCGCTGTCGTGGTCGCCTTGTGCCCGCAGTATCAGCGCCCGGCAGAACCGTGCGTCGCACACGATCGGATCGGTGCCCGACAGGCTGTGCTCGGCCCGTAGCGCCGCCGCGCCGGCCCGCTCGAACAGGCCGAGGTTGGCTGCGGCGAGGGCTTCCAGCAGGCTTGCCGCCCGCGCCAGGTAGGACTCTGTCCAGGTATCGCAGCCCGACACCGCGGCGAGCACATCGGGCCACCGCGACACCCGGGAGGCCAGCACCGCGCGGACGTAGCCGACCGCCGGTCCGGCCGACAGCGGCACCAGGACGGCGTCGGCGTCGCCCCAGTGGCCCTCGTTGATCAGTGCGGCGCCGTAGGCCAGCCGCGCCGAGGTGGGGTCGGTGATCGGCAGCCGCACGTATTCGATATCGAAGGCCGCGCGCAGGCCGTCCGGTGTGAGGCCCAATGCCCGCAGATCGGCGCCGACACGGCCGGCGCTGTCGGCGAGAGCCTTGAGGGTGGCCAGGGTGGTGTCGCCGGCGGCGATGCGCCCGAGCCAGGCGTCGGCCATGAGCGGGTCGGTGTCGGTGGCCACCCGGAACACCTCCAGCGCCCGCCGCGGCTGCTGGGTCAGAGTTTTCGCACCCGCCGCCAAAGCTTGGCGGGCGGTGTCGCCGCTCACCGGTAGCCGCGCAGGTGAGCGACGGCCGCGGCCTCGTTGCGGGGCCGCATGATCCCCAGGGAGATGTCGCGTCCGCCGGTGCTGACCACCACCTCGGCGTCGGAGATTTGCCGGATCACGATGTCGCAGTCCACGGTCGGTGAGGTGGTCAGGCTCATCAGGGCGTGCCCGCGTTCACCGGTGGACACCAGCAGTTGTTGTGCTGCCTGGCCGTCGGCGACGACCAGGGTCGGGGTGCTGCGCGCCTGACCGCGCTGTGCGAGTTCGATGCGGTACTCGTCGCAGATCGGCGCCCATAGCTGCGGCCGGTCGGTGTGGATCAGCACCACCGCTCCGGCGGCGCTGGCCCTCAGCACCAGCGACTGCACGACGGTCAGGTCGGCGGCGACTGCGATGCGGGTGAAGCGCAGCGGGTCGGTCAGTGCCATCAGATAGGGGACCCCGGCGCGGGCCATCCCGAGCATCACACCGGTCGGCCCGATCGGCACCTGCAACGCCGCCGCCGGGGTGCTCGACAGCGACAGTTCGACCGCTCGGTCCCCCAGGGGCAGGGTGGCCAGCAGCGCCGGGAGCGCTTGGCCGGGGGTGGAGTGCGCCGTGGACAGCGGTGGGTGGGCCATCGGGCTGCGGGTGTGGACCCGCACCGCTGCCGCCATCGACACCTGCCCGTCATCGCCGGGGGTCAGCCTCACCATCGTGACCGTGGTCGTCGCCCGGATGGTCCACAGGTCGTTGAGCAGCCGGGTGGACAGATCCTTACCGGCGATGCGGTAGGTGGTGATGTGGTCCGGGCCGATTCGCAGGTCGGCCCAGCGTTCCTGGGCGCGGGTGAGATCGAGGTCGTCGAGTAGCGCTGCGGTCGCCGCGTTGATCTGGTCGGCTCCGCAGGTCACGGCGCGGCACCCGGCCCGCACCGCGGCTTGGCGGACCCGCTCGGTGGCCGCGGCCACCGCCTCGGCGACGTCGCCGCGGTAGGCCAGTGCCTCCAGGCATGCCTGCGGCGCCAACCGCAGCACCAGCCAGGTCCGGCGCTGGCCCACGGCGGGGCGGTCCCCGATGATCTCGTCGTAGCGCGGGGTGTAGCGGCCATCGGTGGCGGTGCGCCGCCCGACGGCGACCACGTCGATGGAGTGCAGTTGCAGCCCGCCGAATTGGCGCAGCAGTCCACTGATCGCCTCCAGCGGCACGGTGTCGGTGCCGTCCACGCCGTCGGCGGCCAGCACCGACGGCGCGTAGGAGCGTCCGTGCAGGGCGATCATGGTGATCGCGTATTGCCCGTCCCAGCGCACCCCCACCGGCCCCACGCCGGGCAGCTCCACGCTGAACGGTTCGGGGATGGCGACCGCGGTGCTCCACGTGGACTGGGTGCGGCTGCGCCGACGCAGCGCCACCACCCGCCCGGCCCAGCCGGCCACGGTGGCGTCCCGATAGGCCAGTGTTGCGGCCACCCCCGCTGCGGCGGCCACCCCCACACCCGCGGTGCCGCCGGCGGCCACCGCAGCGGCGGCGATGCACTCGCCCCACACCACATGGCGCGCATCGGCTCTCACCTGCCACCGCGGCAGGGTGCCGCCCTGTCGGCGGCGCCGTCGCGGCGCCGGGGTGCGGGAGGGTTGGTCGAGGTCGGGTCCGACCTCGACGGGAACGGTAATACTCACCGATCGTCCTTTCGGGTCAAGGTCACCACACCGATCATCAGCACCAACAGCGCGGCCAGCGCCCCGGTTCCGGCCAAGGCCATCACCATCGGCCCGCGATCCGGTTTCGGCGGCGGCGGCGGTAGCACCAGCGGCGCCGACCCGTACTGGTCGGGGCGTACCGGCCCCTCGGCGACGTCGGCGTTCAGCGCCGCGAGCGGGTCGATAGCCCCGAAGCCCATCCGGTTGTCGACCACCGCCGCCGGCGAGTGGGCGGTGGCTTCGATCCGCCGGATCACCTGCGCCGCCGACAGATTCGGGTATTTGCCGCGAATCAACACGGCCAGTGCGCTGACGTACGCCGCGCTGAAACTGGTGCCGTTCATCGCTTTGAGCCGCCCGGCGTCGCTGTCGAAGGTGCCGTTGATCACCGCGCCGCGTTCGTCGAGTCCCTGGATGAACACCCCCGGCGCGGCGACCCCCACCCACGGCCCGGAAAGGCTGATCTCGTGGCCGTGGTCGTCGATGGCCGGCGACCCGGTGCCGTCGGTCGCGGCGACCGACAGCACGTAGTCGGAAAACCAGGACGGCGTCGAGACGGTCACGACCCCCGCCCAGTTCCGTGGGTCGGCGGCACTGGTGGGGTCGACGTCGGGATTCTGGGCGCAGTCCTGGTTGGCGACATTGCCCGCCGCCACCACGATCACCATGTCTTTGACTTCGCGGGCGTAGCGCAGCGCCGCACCGAGGGTGGTCTGGTCCACTGGCTTGAGGACCGGAACGCAGGCGACGATCGAAACGTTGGCCACCTTGGCCCCGGAGTTCGCGGCATGGACCACCGCCCGCGCCAGGCCCGACACCGTGCCCGCCCGCCGGTCGGAGGCGAAGTCCCCTGGGGAGGGGTTGGCCGGCACATATGCCTCGGAGGACTGGCGGATGGAGATGATCTCCGCATCCGGGGCAACCCCGGTGAACGCGTCGCCCTCAGAGGGCTGACCTGCGATTATGGACGCTATGACCGTACCGTGTGAGTCGCAATCCCGAAGGCCGTCCTCTTCGGCGACCACGAAATCGCCGCCGCCGCGGACATGGGGCAGCCGCGGGGAACGGTTCACCCCGGTGTCGATGATCGCCACCGACACCCCGCCGCCCCGCCCGGCGGACTTCCACAGGGCGGGGATATCCATGAACTTCTGCGAGACGCCGGGGGCGCCTAGGTCGCTGCCGGGAATGACCCCGGTCACCGCACAGGTGTGCTGCATGCGCAACGGCTCGTCGGGGCCGGGCTCGCCGTCGTCGGGAACCGCCGAGCCGTCCACCGACGGCGGGGTGATCGCCCCCGCCGCCGGCACCGACAGCGGACTGACCGCCACCAGATAGCAGACGGCCATCACCGCCCCCACCCGACGCAGCGTGGGCATCAGTGATTCCGCGCCAGGGAGAAGATGTTCAACAGCCACAACGCCAGCGGCACGAGCAGCACCGTCAGCACGTTGTCGAACCATTCCACGGCCTTGCGGACCACCGGCGAGAACGTCCGCCGCGGCACGATCGCCGCGATCAGCAGCGCGGCCACCCCCACACCGACCACCGCCGCGGCCAGACCGATACTGAGCCACGGATTGTGCAGCACCACCGCAAATTTGATGCACACCGCCGCCACCATGGCCAGCGCGGTCCCCACCACCACCACCGCCGGCACCGGATCGGCGAACGCGCGACCCCAAAACACCAGCAGCGCCGCGATCAGCCCGACGAACACCGTGGCCAGCCACCAGCGGCCCTGCCCGGGTGTCACCGCCGTCGCCGCACCCCACACGAAAAACGGTGCGGTGGCCGCCACCACGGCCCGCAGGTACCCGTTGGCCGCCACCCCGGCGCGGGTCAGCCGCGCCAGGCTCGGAGTGCCCCGGATCTCGGCGGCCACCAGCGCATCAGTGGCGATGCCGTCGGCGTCGTCGAACACCAGCTTGCCGGTCGCCGTCGGGAACGGCGGCATCGGCGTACCCGCCATCCGGGCGGCCAGCGATTCGGCGCCGTTGAGCACGAACACCGCCACCACCAGCGCCCCGGTCGCGGTGTAGGTCAGGGACACCCCCAGGGCGTGCACCACCGCCACCCCGAACACCCCGGCCGCCGACATCGTGATCCAGGCCAGCACCGCCGACGGCGCGGGGGTCAGCTTCCACAGGGCTGCGGCGATGACCGCCGCGGTGCCTGCGGCGAAGGCAACATGCCAGGCCCCGGGCTGCCCCGGCGTGGCCGCCGCCGCGGCCGCCGCGCCGGTGACGATCGCCGCCAGCCACAACGCGGTGGCCACCACCAGCTCACGGCGACGCCACCACACCAGCGAACCCGCACCGAGCAGTGTCGCGGTCAGCCCGGCCACGATCACCGCCGGCCACACATTCCAGCTCTGCCCGGCCGCCACCGTGATCAGCCAGGCGTTCACTCCCAGCCCGCCGGCCAGCACGGCCGCCAGCCCCGCCGCCACCGCCGCAAACCGGACGGCGGTGCGTTCGGTGAGGGTGGCGAAGCGCTGCGCGTTGGCCCGCGCGATCGCCGAGGACGCGTTCTCGATCACCGGCGTGATCGAGGACTCGGTGTCGGCGACCTCCAAGATCAGCAGGTCCCCGTCGGTGACCTGCTGGGCGGTCAAGGTCTGGACGCGATCGAGCCGCTCGCCGTTGATGCGGGTCAGCACCACCGTGGCGGCGCTGATCATGCCCTGCTCATCAGCGGAACGGATCGACTCACCCGGCTCCAGCAGCACCCGCAGCATCGAATCGACCACGCTGGCCACCGATGAGGTCGCCGGCAGCGTCAGATCGGTCTGCCGGCCGCCGAAGAGCACCGCCACCCGCACCTGCTCCCCCAGCCGGGTCCGATCGCTGCGCCGCACCCCGGAGCGCTCCACCCCGGCCACCGGGGCGCTCATCGCTGATCCCCGCGGGCATCGCGATCCCCGGCGGCGGCGAACCCGTCGACCAGGCTCGCGGCAGCTTCGATGTAGGCCCGCCGGGTGGCGGCATCCAGGCGCCGCGAGTCGATCGGCCCGGCGTCGTTGAGGTGCGGATCGAACGGCACCTGATGCACCGCCCGCACCACCCGCTCGAAATCCTCGTGCAACCCCGCCACCGCGTCGGAGGGGGTTTTCACCCGGGAAATGTTGGCGATCACCACGACCGCCGCCGACACCAGATGCGGATAACCATGCGCCAACAGCCAATTCAGGGTGTCTGCCGCCCCGGCCGCACCATCCATGCGGGTGGTCGAGGGAACCACGACCGCATCGGCCATGCCCAGCACGGCGTGGGTGACATCGTCACGCAGCTGCGTCCCGCAATCGATCACCGCGATCGGATACTGCCGTTGCAGCCGGGACCAGGCCGCGCGCAACGCGCGACCGGTCATGACCTCATCGCCGGGATCACTGGCCAGCACCTCCAGCCCCGAACTGGAGTCCTTGCCCAGGTAGGACCGGAAATCGGTGTAGGCCACCAGGTTCGGGTCAGCCAGCAGCCCTCGCCATGTTCCCGTCGAGGGCTCATCGACGCGGCGGCCGAGATTGCCGTGGGACGGGTTGGCGTCGATGGCCACCACCTTGTCGTCGCGGAACTGCGCCAACGCCGACCCGATCTGTTCCGCGGTGGTCGTCTTGCCGGTCCCGCCCTTGGCCTGCATCACCGCAATCACATAGGTGCCGCGCAGGTTGACTTTGATCCGGCGGATCAGGTCGTTCCACTCCCGCTCATCCTGGGACAGACCCAGATTGATCCGGGTGGCCCGAAACAGCGTGCGCCGCCAGCCGGTCTGTGGCTCCGGCTTGTAGGGCCGGGTCAGATCGGCCTCACGGATCGTGGCGCGCATCGAGCCCACCGACAGCCCGCCGATCTGCGGCGTCCGCCCCCCACGATCGCCACCGATTCGGTCGGGATAGCCGTTGTCGTAGGACGGCCCCGGCCACCGCTGCGGGGCGACCGCACCACCGGGCACGCCCGGCCCGCGGTCGGTGACCGGCGGTCGCGCAGCATGGCGCGCGGGGGGACGAGGCCCGCCGGGCTGCGCTCCGGGCACGGGAACGCTGGGCACCGAAATGACCACGGTGCCGCCATCAGGCTCTACCGGCAGCGAGGGGCCGGCAGCCGGTGGCGGCTCGCCCGGCGGGTGGCTGTGCTCCGGTCCGTGCCCGGCGGGGGCTACCGGCGCCCCGAGGTCATCACCGAGGGAGTCCCCCTCGTACGGCTCCTCAGTCCACCGCCGGAAAAACTCATCGTCGCTCATAAAATCTCCCCGCATGGTTGATGCGCCGTCGCGCTTATGTCCCCACGATCCTACAACACATAACACACAAACAAATCATTCCGTAAACACCTGATTTGTGTTGTTTTCAGTGCAGGCGTGATTGGCCCTGCCAGGTGGTGCCCACCGCGTCCAGCAGGGACCGCAGCGCGGATGCCCCCGCATCGACCGTGCCGGGGACGATCTGAATCCACCACCGGCTGTCCTGGCCGCGGATCGGCCCGGTCACCACCCGCCCCTCGACGGTGTCGGTCACCGCCGCCGACGCCAGCCCGACATGGTCGCCGCGGGCGTCATGAATCACTACTGCGAACGAGGCTTCCATGAACGGGGCGTCGGCCGCCAGCATCACGATCCGGCGCTGTTCGGCGCTCAAGCCCAGCCCGCCCAACACCCCGCCCGCGTCCTGCGCCCCCTTCACCGCCGCAGCTAAGCCGTCCACGAGATCGGCCGACCTGACCGTGATCGGCTCAAATTGCGCCGGGTCGACCGCCGGCCCGCACAGCGCCACGATGCTCGCGTAGAGGCTGCGCATCGAGCTCACCGGCCCGATCTCCTCGATGGTGATGTCATCGGCGCACCGCGAGATCGCCACCGTCACCGCCTCACGGCGCGCGATCACCAAACGCATCTGGGCATCCCCGCGCCGAACGCTGACGGTCAGTTCGATATCGGGTGCCCCGAGCGCCTCCAGCCACCGCACGATCGTGGGATGCACGGTGTTCTCGTCGTCGATCAGCGCACCGGCCTCCCGCAGCACCGCCACCCCGCTATGGGTGGCCGCGCTCGGCGGGCCGCCCGCGCTGACATACGGTCGCAGCAGCAGCGCGGCGGGCAGCATCTCCACCCCGCACAGCGCCTGCATGACCCACACCCCCTCACGGGTCGTCGTCAGGGCCGTCACCGGTGCCGGGCCGCGGTGGGCCGGGGCGGAACGCCGCAGAAAAGCCGGGGTGCTCATCGTGGAACTCTCCTTGTCTCCATGCGTGCACGCGGTGGGCTGGCTCACCGGCCAGCACGACATACACGTCGGCCCGGCAGGAGGCTAACCGTCCTCCTGCCGGGCCACAGTGCGCGATCAAACAGCCCCGCCGAGGGGGCCGCCATCATCCGTGGTACTGGTGCGCCGACATCACGTCGGCCTGGGTCTGCGCGTCGTTGGCCTGCATCAGCGCCATCCCCGCACGCTGGATCGTTTCCTGCTGCTGGGCGTAGAGGTGGTTGACCGTCGCGATGGCCTCGTTGAACGCCTGGCTGCCCTGGCCGCCGAAGTTCTCGGAGCTGGACCGCACGATGTTCAGCGACTGCTGATGGTTGGCCTCGGTCTGCGCGGCGACCTGACCGATCTGCGCTGCGGCGTCGGCGATCGCCCCGGTCGCGTAATGAATGGTTCCGTTGGACATTGTGTCCCTTTCTGGTTTCTGGTTTCGGTGAGACGGAAAAGACTGGTCGGCCAGTGCTGACTGTTAGGTCAGCGCGCCGATCTGGGCGATGATGCGGGCGTTGTCCTCATCCGAGCTGGACATGATGGTGGCGTTGTTCTGCATCTTCTGCGAGTGATCGGCGAAGTGCGTGGACATCTGCTGGCCGGCGGTGCGCAACTGCTCACCGACCTGGAGCATCGCCGTTCCCGCCGCCCCGCTCATCGACGCCGGCAACGCGTCCATCGTGTTGGCCAGCTGATTCATCAGCGCCGATTGCTGATCGGAGACGGCCTGCAAGCCCTGGGCGTCGGCGGCGATCCCGTCGAGGACACCGTAAATTCCGTTGGACATTGAGTTAACTTCCTTTCACGAACTGTGTGTGTTGAGTCTTGTACGCGGTGATACGCGCGCCGGGGCTGTTCACGTTGGTTGAGCGCCGCCCCCTCCCCCGGAATGGAACCGTGTTCCCCCGGTTCCGGTGATGACCGGAATTCCCGTCGGCGCCCGGTAGAGCGTGGCCACCGCGGTCAGCGGATCGCCCGCCGCGCGAACACCTTTGGCGGCCTTGTCCTTGTCCTGCTCGTTATGAGCGCCGGCCATCATCGGCCCCATCATCGCCCCGCTGGACCCCAGTCCCGCCGAGCTTCCCGGCCCCAGCCCGGCCGCGCGCGCCTCGGCCAGCCGCGACACCGACGCACCGCCTTCTGCCGGGGCCGCCGAGGTCACCGTCGAGGACGCCCAGGCCGCCGGACCGCGCAGCGCGGCCGATCCCAGCCCGCCGATGCCACCAGCGCCACCGAACCCGCCGCCCCCGGCCGCCGCGCCGCCGAAACCGCCGCCGCTACCGGCGGCGCTGAGCAGGTTGGCGGCCACCGGGCCGCCACCGCCGATCGGCGCCGACAGCCAGCCCGCCGCCAAGGGCTCCAGGGAATCCGCACCACCCATACCGTTCGCGCCGGAGAACATCGACATCAGCGGGCTGAGGAACTCCTGCGGCAGGGAGGCCAGCCCGCCCCCGCTGCCCAACTGTCCCAGCGAGCCGCCCATCGAACCGATCTGTGACAGCGCCGGCATCATCGCCGCCATCGGATCAGCGGCCGCGGGCGCGGCGGCGGACTTGTCCGCCGGGGCCCCGACCGCCGCCGAGGGAGCGTTGACCGGGGTGGCCGTCGGAGTGGGTGGCGGCATCGGCGGAATCGCCTGCACGCCAGAAGCACTGGCCGCGGCGTAGGCGTACTTGTTGGCCGCCGCCGTCAACCATTGCTCGCTGTAACGTGCCCGGTTTGCGGTGATGAGTGGGGTCAACAGCCCCAGGAAATTCGACGACTGCAACGCGGCGTGCTCGGCCTGAGTTTCGGCGATCTCGACCGGGGTGGGGGTGGCCATTTTCAGCGTCTCGAACGCCGTGGCGGTCTGGGCGATCAGCGCCGACGACGCGGTCAGATGTGTGGCGGCTTGGGCCTGCCAGAGCAGGTTGGGAACATTGGACAACACCGCCGCCGAGCCGGTCGGGTCCGGCCAGGAGGTTTGCAGGGCGGTTGCGACGGCTTCATGCCCGCCCAGCATCCCCATGATCGCCCCCGCGATGGACCCCAGTTGAGCCGCCGCGGCGGCCATCGACGCCGCCCCCGGACCCAGCCAGAAGCCCGCCGAATTCGTCTCGGGCGGGTCAACAGCCCACCCTCCAGCAGCCACCATGCGCGGTACTACCTCCCCGACTCGCCCGCGGCGTCATCATCACGCGCAGCGGTGAGCATGTCCCGGCGCCGGCTGATCTCATCGCGCAGCAACCGCTCCCGCCGATCCACATCACCGTCGCTGAGGTTGCTCACGATGCCCTGGACATGCGGCAGTGCTGTGAACACACCGAAGCTTTGCCCACCGGCGTGGTCCTCGAAAACACCGAACGCTAAATCACCCATGTCAGACGATCGCGCCGAGAGTGACCGCGTTGAGGGCGTCACTGAGGGTGGTGATGGCCGAACTGGTGCCCACCGCCACGCCGTACTCGGCCTGCATGGCCGAAGACGTCGCCAGCATCGCCGCCGCCTCCGCGGCGTATGCGGCGATGCGGGCCTGGTTGGCGATGGAGATTTCCTCCAGGCCCGGCGGAAGAACCTCGCCACCCACCGCACCCAACTGGGCGCTGTGGCCGACCGCCTCTCCCGACAACCCGGCCGTGGTCGCCGCAGCGCCCAGGACCCCCTCGGCCTCGCTGAAAATGAACCCCATTGCGCTCCCCTTCCTACCAACTTCGCCAATTATGACACACATGACTGAACAGGTAAACACTTGACTGTTTCATCAGTGCTGCACGGCGCTGATCAGCCCGCCGACCCGCCTCGACCCGTTTATACCGGCCGAACAGGCGGCAGCGCGACCTGCATCAGCTGACCACCAAGTTTGCGGTAATACAGCTCCCCGCGCCCCGGCTCACGGATCGCCGCCCGCACCTGGTCAATGATGATCTCCGACTTCTGCCCATCCATGACCAGCGCGCCCGTCCCGCCGGTTTCCATGGCCTGGATGACCTTGTTCAACCGACCCTTGGCGTACCACTGCTCAGAGGTGGTACCGACAAACACGTGCAGGTCGAGGCGCTGACCCTGCTCAATGGCTGAGGTCAGCGGGGCCAGCGCCGACGTGCCGGTGCTTTGCACCGTCAGCAGATTCAGGTCATCGACGATCACGAACAACTTCGGCCGCACCGGACGCCACTCTTTCTGCTGCTGCGGGGTCAACCCGACCGGCGGTTTCCGCTTCAACGCCACCGCCGCCAGTTCCGTCGCCACCAGGCCCGCCTGCTCCGGGGTGTTCGCGTACGTCGCCCGATACTCATCGGTGACCGCATCGGCCAAATCGAAGGACGGGTCGATGAGAATCACCCGTGCCTGCTGCGGGGTGTAGGTCTCCATGATCGCCGCGCACAAGGTCCGCAACACCGTCGTACCGCCGGACTTCGACGACGCCGCCGCGTAGAAGTGCGGGGCGACCCGCAAATCGACCCCGACCGTCGAGAACTCCCGCTCGCCGATCCCCAGCTTGAGCACTCCTGGCGGCGCGGCCGGCAGATCGTCGTAGCCCACCTCCGCGGGCAGAACCCCCAATTCGGGGGCACGGCCGTACCCCAGCGCCAACCACCGCGCCTCGATCGCCGCCGCGGTGGCCTCGTTCGCCTCCTGCTCGTTCGGCAGATCGCAGAACTGCCGCAACCGCGGCACCCCCACCAGCATGTGATTCACTACCTTGCCCGACTGCACCAGACCCCGCCCCGGCTGATCGGTCGGCACCGTCTCCGCGGCCGCCCGGTCCAGCTCCGAATCGTTCTTCTTGGCCAGCCGCAATTCGATCTTCGACAGCTTGGCCTCCAGCGTCCCCTTGATGGTCAGCCACGACTCGTTGGTGACGATCACATGGATGCCGTAGTTGACCGCGGACTCGGCCAGCGCGATCACACGATCATGCACCTCCAGCAATTCGCCCTGGAATGCCTTCATGTTGTCGATCACCACAAACACGTCGCCGTGACCGTCCTCCGGCACAGCGCCGCCGGCCGCCCCGAATTTGCGCGCCCGGAACGTGGCCAGGTCCAGCCCTTCGGCGCCCCAGGACCGCACCCGCCCTCGGTAAATCCGCTCCACTTCCGCCACGATCCGCCGGATCTTGTCGTCCTGCCCGCGCCCGGCGGTGCCACACACATGCGGCAGTGCAGCCATGCCGGCCAGTTTCCCGCCGCCGTAGTCGATGCCGTAGAACTGGGCACGCGCCGGGCTGTGGGAGATCGCCAGCGTGGCCATCAGCGTCATCAGCGCCGTCGACTTGCCGCGCTGCAACCCGCCCACAATCCCGACGTTGGCCGCCCCCACCGGCATGCTCACCAAATCCTGGGCATGGCGGAACGGGTCATCCTCACGGGCATACGGAACCACCAGCCCGGCATCGGCGCTGAACTCATCCCAGCTGCTGCGGCCCCAGAATTCCTGCGCCATCTCATCGAGGGCGATGAACGGTGTCTCCTCCAAATCGAGACGAAACACCTCGTGCATCTGCCGTCCGGCGCCGGTCGCCGCGATCCGCTCCACCAGCAGCGACACCACCGAGGGGGCATCGGCCGGGATCACGTCCTGCTCCCCGGTGTCGTCGGGCAGGTCGTCCTCGTCGATGTCATCGGGCAGCGGTGCGACCTCGGCCCCGAACCGGTGCACGTCGATGAAGGCCCCGTCGGCGCGTCGCTGCCGCGCGGAGGTTTTCGGCGGCACGTACGGCCCCGACAGGTAGAACGACCGATACCGGGTGTGCTCGCCGTCGACGACCAGGAACGCCGACCCCGCCGGCGCCCTCTTCAGATCCTCGTAGGCCCGCGCCGATCCGATCGCAGCCCGCGACTCGGCGGCGTCCTTGACCTTCAATCCGATCGCATACGTCTGCTGACCCATCAGACCCTGCATCTTGCCCGGCTCCGCGCGCTGCCCGGAGTTGATGATGTGGACCCACAGCGAGCGCCCGAGGCGGCCGACCTCATCGAAGAGCTTGGCCATCTCCGGGCGGATGGTGAGCAGCTGCGGCAATTCATCGAGCACCAGAATGAACGCGCCCAGCGGCTCCAAATCCGGGCGCACCGTCGCCCGCGCCCGCTCATAGTCGCGCACACTGGTGAATCCGGTGGCGTTCAGAATTTCCTGGCGCCGGCTCATCTCTCCGCGCAGCACCGCCTCGAAGCGGTCCAGCTTGTGCGCCGACCCGGCCAGGTTGCTGACGATGCCCTTCACATGGGGCAGTCCGAGAAGCACACCCAGGCCGGCTTCCCCTTTGAAATCGCCTAACAAGATCTGCACCATTTCCGGTGGATGCTTGATCGCCAACCCGCACACGAACGCGATCAGATGCTCGGATTTCCCGCTCCCCGTCCAGCCGACCACGGAGCCGTGCGGGCCGACCCCGCCCTCGGCCCACTCCTTGATGTCGATCCACTCGACGCGACCCGACACCCCTTTGCCCAGAGGAACTTTGAGTCGTTCACTGGGAGTGAGCTGACGCCACAGCGCCCGCGGGTCCCACGCCCGCAGATCCCCGATATCGAACACGTCGAGGAAGTCCTGGCCGGCCTGGGACTGCGCGGCGTGCTCGGCGAGGAACCTGGCCGCGTCATCGGTGACGTTGAACCGCGCCACCGCTCGGGCGAACACCTCGGCCTCGGCCACGCTCAACACATCAGGGGTGGCCGCAAACCGCAACCCTTGGCGTGCTCGCTGGGACACCTGCACCATCAGCTGACCTCCTGCGCTGCTTTGAGTAGATTGCCGACCTCATCGACGACGAACGCCGAATCGGCGTTGGCCAACACGCTGTCCTGGTCCCCGGTGGCCTCCAACACCGACACACCTTTGAAGCCCGTGCCGTCCAGGATGGGCGCACAATCGGCGCCCGGAAAGTCCACCACCACCACCAGCGAACCCTCCGGCCGCGAGGTCCCCTCCATGTAGGGAGCCCACCGCTCCCGGTGGCGCAGCTGCTCACCGAAGCGAGCCAGGAAGCCCTCGACATCGTCGAACAGCAGCCGGGCCGGCCCCGAAGCGTCGATAAACTCCGGATCGGCGGTGTGCGGCAGCCACTTGGCCCACTCCCACGCATCGGCATCATCGGTGATCACCGCCACCTGCACCACATCCGGGCCGTGGAACAGACACAGCTGGCACACCAGCGCCCGCAGGGTGCCCTGCACGACCGCGCGATGCTCACCGCTGTCGTCGAAGAAGCTCCAGCCGATCTGGTCGAACAGATGCAGGGGCCGGGCGATGTCGTGAACGACGTTCTGCGCCAACAGGAAATCGCGTGCCGCGACCGCGGTCGTGGTCTCCCGGTACTCCGGCGGCGGCACCTTCACCGGTGGGGTCAACTTCTTGTTGAGCCGCGTCACCCCCACCCCGAGGCGCACATGACCCCAGTTCGTCTTATCCGGGGTGCGTTCCCACATGCGCGGCGTGCCCACCAGCGACAGGAGGGCACCCTCGCGCGGATCGGGGTGGTGGTAGCTGATTTCACGGGCCTGCGCCGCCGCGGCGGCATGCACGTCGTCTCGCAGATCGTCGAGCTGGCGGTGGTAGTCGGCGCGTTCGGCGTTGAGGACCGACGGCCGGTTTTTCTTCTCCCCGCCGCCCCGGTTGCGCATCATCATCATCATCGACACCAGCATCATCGGGAACACGAACAAGCCCCCGGTGAACGACGACTTGGCTCCGCTGGTGTAGAGCAGAACCATCAGTATGACCGCGCCGCCGACGAAGATAAGCATCCACACCCACGTCGGTGGCCGTGACGGGACCGGACGGCTGATTTCGGCGGGATTGGGGACGATCAGCGCCCCCTCCGGAGCCGCCGGCGCGGGCACCTGCTGGCGGATGAACCCGACTTTGGTCACGAGGTACCTCCTGGTGTTGTGGTATGCAGCACAGCGACATTCGGGTCAGGCTCCAGCGTGTCGTGCTGGGTCAGCGCCGCCCCCTTGGACAGCGCCGGCCCGACCGGGAGCCAGGCCAGCACCGACCACGGCGCCGGCGCAGGGTCCAGTTCCAAGCCGAGCGCCTGGCGGGTCTGCTCATCACCGTTGCCGGCCGTGGGAATCCCGAACCGCACCCCGTTGTTGCCGATGAACCACAAACTCTCCCCGCGCGGGGAATCAGGCTCCATCCCCGTGACGCGAACGAAGTTGGCCGAATCGGCACCGACATACACCTCATCGGCGACGTCGGGGTGACCGGCCGACACCAGCGCGACCACCCGGCGCTCATCACCGATCGGGATCGGCAACCGCCGCCCGGAGACCGTCGTCACCTGAGCTTGCGGAGCGCCGCTGGTCTTGCGCCACATCACACACGTGACCGGCTCAGAGTCCTTGTCCAGCAGCCGAACCGGCTGCGGCGGATAGATTGAGATGTCAAATCCGGTGGCCTGCGGCAAGGTGGCCACCGCCGCCGCGTTCGCCGCGATGGCCTGCGCCCCCGCCACCAGGCCCGCATCAATGATCATGGTGGCCACCGTGATCGGAACCCGCTGCACCCCCGCCGGCAGCGCGACAAAGAACTCCGGATCACCCGACACATCCGATACCCGCAGCACGCTGCCCGACACCAGCGGCAGCTGCGGCGTCGAATAGCCGATCGGCCCACCGGGATTGGGGACCTCCGGCACCCGCAACGGCGCCGTCGGGATCAGCGCCTCATACAGCGCCCGCGACATCGGGGCCGGGCGCACCCCGCCCACCGGAATCCCCAGCGCCAGCGTCACCGCCTTGTCGGCCAGGTCGATCGCCGAGCGGTGCCCCTCAGTGACCAGGTAGGTGTCGCCCTGGTAACCCATCAGCGCCGCGTCCGGAGAGGAAATGCTGTGCGCCCAATCGCCCAGCGTCGCGGTGCCGGTAATGACCGCCACCCGCGGAACCACCTGCGCGCCCGTCGATCCGAGCCGATCGCACAGCGCCCAACCGGTGTCGGCCGGCGTGCGTGGCTCCAGATCGTTGGGGGCACCCAAGATCCCAACCACCGGACCGATCGGGTACTCACGGATTTTCGCCATCGGCACCAATCGTGGGCTCGCCGCCTGACCAACAATCAGCCGTGCCGACGTCAAATTCAGCGCCGGGTGCATCACCCCATCGACGGTGACGTACAGCTCCCCGCTCTCGCGAGCCGCCACGATCTGCTCATTGCCGAGCAGTCCCATCGGCCGGAAAAAGGCCATGATGAAACACACGCCGATCCCGACCACGGCAGCCACACTGCTGACCAACAGGGCCGCCGATCGGTTCTTCGACGGATCGTGCACCAAACGCACGTTGCGCCTTCCCACCGCCACCGCGATGCGGTGCCGCAGGAACCGCCACGCGCTGACCTGCTCCAGCGTCGAGTAGTTCAGGCCGGTCGGCACCGACGGCACCGACTCCCCGGCCCGCCGCCTACTCACCGCCGCCGCCGATCCACGCCGCCACACCCCGTGTGGTTGTTCTCCATCATCGAAACCTCTCATGTTGCAGGATCAGGTCAGCTCGCGCGCGGAACCGGGCGCACAGCAAAGCATTTCGAGCGCATCTCCGCGATCGTCACCACATCGACATGAGGGCCGTGGCCGCGCTCCCGGCGCTGTCACGGGTATCCGCCGCCGCTGGTAGCGACGTGAACGTGGTCGAAATGGTTCTGGGTGAGGCTCCCCCGGTCAGCCATCAGCTGCGGCGCTGACCCCTGCGTGTACATCGTTTGGCGCCAGATGGCGTGGTCCAGACCGAACCGCTTGGCGTTGGCCATCACGAACGTCAGAACGCGGTCCCCCAAAGCCTTGCCCTGCGCGCTGGTCGGATTAGGGATCATGACGTCGATCGCCAACCCGTTCGGGTGCCACTTCAGCGCATCAGGCCGGTAGCCGCCGAACTCTTTGATCTCAGGGAAGGCGGCATGGATGGCTCGCTCGGCCAGGACCGTGAGGCGCTGGAGGCGGTACTCGCTGGGCGGCTTACTCAACGCGGCCCCGGCGTTTCGGCCCGCTTCCCCATCACCGCCCGAACCCGACGCCGCCGCACCCACCGATCCACTGGACCACCCATCATGGCCCCGGCCCGAGGACGCCGCCGAGGCCAAGCGCGTCATCCCCGACAGCGGCGCAGCGCCCCCGCTCAGCGCCCCCAGCCCAGAGCCGGCGGCCGACCCCATCATCGGAAGCATGCCGCCCATCATCGGCGGAATGCCGCCGCCACCCATCATGGGCATGCCGCCCATCGCCGGCATGCCTCCCATCATGGGTAGGGTGCTGGTCGGCATCGGCACCCCGGCCGGGGAGATCCCGCGACCCAAACCGTCATAGCCCGCCGCGGCGACGTTCGCGCCCGCGGCGCGGGTCTGTGCGTCGGCGTCGGCGGCCCGCACGGTGGCCTGGGTTTCGTCCAGACGCCGCCGGATCGCGGCCACCAACGCCCGCTTGCCCTGCGGGGTACCGGTTGACATGCCCATCGCGGCCACATCGGCGACCGCCGCGTCGATCACCGCATCCATCTGCTGGCGGCCCACCCCGGCCGCAGCCAACGCACCGTGGGTCTGCGCCGCCGCGGCGCCGTCGTGTTCACCCAGCGCCGCGACATGGCCGTCGATCACCGCCGACTCCCCCAGGAACCCGTCGGCAGCCGCACCCGACCCCGCCGCACCACGACCGGCCGGCGACGCCGCACCCCCGGTCCCCGACCCCGCCGCCACACCCGTGCCGAACGCATCCCGGGCATGACCCATCGCCGCCCCCGCAGCCCGCAAAAACGCCTCCACACTCAT
>CAIRCP010000246.1 GCA_903877095.1 uncultured Actinomycetes bacterium
GCCCGCCACATCGATCTGGAAGCATTGCAACCGTCAATCAACCGATTGACCAAGACGAAGTAGCGCAAGCCCCCCACGCGCTCACCATGCGTGAGGCACCAGCCACTACTTCGCGCTCACTTTTAGGTGAGGCACCTCGGTGCGAGTTGTGGTTGGCAATCACCCGATCCGACAACTCCGGCCATACCGACTTGGACCATTCGCCGAAGTCACGGTCGGTCAACGCCACCAGGGCAAGATCCCGAACCGGATCCACCCACACGAACGTTCCTGATTGGCCGAAGTGCCCGTATGTCGCCGGCGAGTTGGCAGATCCCGTCCAGTGCGGGGACTTGCCGTCCCGGATCTCGAAGCCCAAGCCCCAGTCGTTGGGCCGCTGCATCCCGAAGCCCGGCACGACGCCGTCCAGACCCGGGAACTGAACGCTGCACGCCTCGGCGTGCATCTGCGCCGACACCGTCGTCGGCCGCAGCAGATCACCGGCGAACCGGACCAGGTCGCCGACGCTGGCCATCCCGCCGTATCCGGCCGCCGCCGCTCCGCCGTCCAGTCGGGCCGACGCCATACCCAGTGGTTCGAACACCGCTTCGGCCAGATAGCTGCCGAACTCGATGCCGGATTCCTGCTCGATGACCTCGGCCAGCACTGCGAATCCGTAGTTCGAGTAGATGCGGCGGGACCCCGGCGCTGCCTGCACATCGGCCGACCCCATCGACAGCCCCGACGCGTGCGCCAGCAAATGCCGGATGGTGGCACCGGGCGGCCCGGCCGGGGTGTCCAGGTCGATGACACCTTCCTCGACCGCCACCTGGGCGGCTCGGGCCACCAGCGGTTTGGTCACCGAGGCGAGCCGGAACACCCGGGACTGGTCGCCATAAGCCGCGATCACTCCGGACGGGCCGACGACGGCCGCCGCGGCGGCCGGCACCGGCCAGTCTGCGATCAGATCCAGAGCCGGCACGCCGCGAACCTAATGGGCGGCAGCCGGGGCCACGCCGTGCTCGTCCTTGGGCCGTCGCCGCGGCAGGCGCTCGATCACGAGCACCAGGACGGTGCCGATGATCATGCCGAGCAGCGCCGACGCCAGCGTGTTGACGATCCAGCCGAGCACTCCACCGACGCCCGGAACGCCGTGGACGCTGGTTTCGAGTTGATGCACCAGGTGGTACGGCGCGGCCCAGCCCAGTTCGGCCGCGCCGGCCAGGACGATGTGGCCGCCGACCCACAGCATGGCGGCAGTGCCGATCACCGACAGCCAGGCCAGCACTTTCGGCATACCGGCCACCAGCATCCGGCCGATCCGCTGACTGGCGGCGGACTTGCGCTCGGCCAGGCTCAAGCCGATGTCGTCCATCTTCACGATCAGGGCGACCACGCCGTACACCCCGACCGTGATCGCCACGGCCACCACGGCCAGGATCGCCCCGCGCGACACCAGTGGTTCGTGCAGCACCTCCTTGAGGGCGATCACCATGATCTCCGCGGAGAGGATGAAGTCGGTCCGGATCGCCCCGGCGATGGTCTTGGCCTCGGCGTCCGGGCCGAGTTCGGCAGACGGTGCGTCGTGGTCGTGATCATCGTGGCGCAGGCGGTGGATCACCTTGTGGGCGCCCTCGTAACACAGGAAACAGCCGCCGAACATCAAGATGGCCTCGACCACCTTCGGCGCAATCGAGCTGAGCAGCAGGGCCACCGGCAGGATGAACAGCAGCTTGTTGCGCAGCGAGCCCTTGGCGATCCGCGCGATGATGGGCAATTCGCGTTTCGCCGCCAGACCGCGGACGTACTGCGGGGTGACCGCGGTGTCGTCGACCACCACTCCGGCCGCCTTGACGCTGGCCCGCCCGGCCGCGGCTCCCACATCGTCGAGTGAGGCGGCGGCCAACTTGGCCAATGCGGCGATATCGTCGAGTAAACCGACCAGACCGCCCGACATGACCGTCCTCCAGAGTGAGTTAGCGCGACAGTACCGCTTTCCCGACCGCTATGGTCTGAAGTCATGAGTCAGACCGTGCGCGGCGTGATTTCACGCGCGAAGGGCCAACCCGTCGAACTGGCCGATATCGTCATCCCCGATCCCGGCCCGGGTGATGTCGTCGTCGCCATCCAGGCCTGCGGGGTCTGCCACACCGACCTCACCTACCGCGAGGGTGGCATCAACGATGCCTACCCCTTCCTGCTCGGGCACGAGGCCGCCGGAGTCGTCGAGAGCGTCGGCGAGGGCGTGACGAACGTGGCACCCGGGGACTTCGTCATCCTGAACTGGCGGGCGGTGTGCGGTCAGTGCCGTGCCTGCCGACGGGGCCGGCCCTGGTACTGCTTCAACACCTTCAATGCATCGCAGAAGATGACCCTGACCGACGGCACCGAACTCAGCCCGGCGCTGGGCATCGGCGCTTTCGCCGACAAGACCCTGGTGCACGAGGGCCAGTGCACCAAGGTCGACGACGACGCCGATCCCGCGGTCGCCGGGTTGCTGGGCTGCGGCGTGATGGCCGGGCTGGGCGCGGCGATCAACACCGGCGCGGTGGATCGCGACGACACCGTTGCGGTGATCGGCTGCGGCGGCGTCGGGAACGCCGCGATCGCCGGAGCCCGGCTGGTTGGAGCCAGGACGATCATCGCCGTCGACGTTGATGCGAAAAAGCTGGATTTGGCAAGGGAATTCGGCGCCACTCACACCGTCAACGCCCGCGAGGCCGACGTTGTTGAGGCCATCCAGGAGCTGACCGACGGCAACGGCGCCGATGTGGTGATCGACGCCGTCGGTCGTCCGGAGACCTGGAAGCAGGCGTTCTACGCCCGGGATCTGGCGGGAACCGTTGTGCTGGTGGGTGTTCCGACGCCCGATATGCGCCTGGACATGCCACTGGTGGACTTCTTCTCCCGCGGTGGATCGCTGAAGTCGTCCTGGTACGGCGACTGCCTGCCGGAGCGTGACTTCCCGACTCTCATCAGCCTCTACCGGCAGGGCCGTCTGCCACTGGACAAGTTCGTCACCGAACGCATCGGCTTGGAAGATGTCGAGGAGGCGTTCCACAAGATGCATTCCGGCGAGGTGCTGCGCTCGGTGGTGGTGTTGTGAACATCGGCCCCGGCATCACCCGGGTCGTCACCCACGGCACCTTCGAACTCGATGGCGGCAGCTGGGATGTCGACAACAACATCTGGATCGTCGGTGACGACTCGGAGGTGATCGTCATCGACGCGGCCCATGACGCCAGGGCCATCGAGTCCGCGGTCGCCGGCCGGCACGTCGTCGCCGTGGTCTGCACGCACGGCCACAATGACCACATCACCGTCGCACCCCAACTGAGCGCAGATCTCGACGCACCGGTGCTGCTGAATCCGGCAGACACGATGCTGTGGTCAACGACCCACGGCGACAAGGCTTTCCGGGATCTGCAGGACGGTCAGGTGCTCACCGCCGGTGGCATCGAACTTCGTGCCATCGCCACACCGGGCCACTCCCCCGGCTCCACCTGCCTGTACGCCCCGGCACTGGGCGCGCTGTTCTCCGGCGACACGCTGTTTGCGGGCGGCCCCGGCGCCACCGGCCGGTCGTACTCCGACTTCCCGACCATCCTGGCGTCGATCAAGGACAAGCTCGGCGTGCTGCCGGCCGACACGGTCGTCTACACCGGGCACGGGGATTCGACGACCATCGGCGACGAGATCGTGCACTACGAGGAGTGGGTGGCGCGCGGCCGCTGACGAGCGACGCGAGGAACGAGCGACGCCGAGGAACGAGCGACGCCAGGAAGCTACGCCGGTTTCCGCACCCGCTTCTTCGTCGGCACCTTGACCGATTTCCGCGCAACCGCTTTCTTCCTTGCCGCCGCGGATGCACTCAGCTTCTTCGGGGCGTTCCGGCTGGCCTTCGGCGCAGGATCGGGGATCCAGTCGTTCCCGAGTTCCTGCACCGCCTCGTGAGCCATGTCCTCCGCCTCCGACCAGCACGTCGCTGCGCGGACCGCGGGCTGGCCGACGGTCGACTTGAGCCGGCCGCGCATCCAGTTGATGCCGCCGGTCAGGTCGTAGGGCGAGTAGTGCGGATTGGGCTTGTCGCCCAGGAAGTTCACGCCGCTGATGATGGCCTGGATGATGGCCATGACGGTCTCGACCGGGGTGTGGAAGATCTCCGAAAGTTGCGCGGCCAGCGAGTAGGGGTCCGACCAGAAGTCGCCGCGTGCGATGGCCTGGTAGACGGCCGCCCTCATAGCACTCGCCTGATCGTCGCCGTTCTCGGCGAAGATGTCGCCCTCGCGGTAGACGTCGCGCCAGTAATCGGGTTTGACCGGGAAGCCCGGCAGCCCGAAGCGCCGCGCCGGATCGAGGCCGTGGGTACCCAGTTTGGTGATCCAGGGCCGGGCCCAGTCAGCGATACTGTCGGTCTGCCGGCACGGGTTGCCGTACGCGAGAACACCTTTGAGGTCCGGCGTGCGCCAGGCGAGCGGCTTTCCGGGTGCCAGGTAGTCAAAGAAGAAGTCGCTGATGACAATGCCGCCCTGCGAGAATCCGCCGAGCGCCCATGGCGTGCCCTGCGGGAACGGGACGAGGTTGTCCATGTACGGCTGACCGATGAGCCGGGCCAGTTCGCGTACGCCACTGGCGTTGTCGAAGGGGATCGGACCGTTGTTGTAGCCGATCGGCTGGTGCTTACACACCCCTTCGGCTTCCAACACGGTGGCCGTGTCGGCAGCGGGGCCGAAGAACATGTTCGACATATGGCCCTCGACCGTGAACATGATCGGCAACAGGCCCGGAGCGGGGGCGACGTAGCCGGCACGGTTCGCCGTCGCGACGTCGAAAATCCCGGTCTGCGTCATGTTGAGACGGCGCTGCATCTCTTTGACCGCGGCGACATCCTCGTTGCCGTAGTAGCCGTCCTTGGGCGGGGCGTAGGAGGCGTACTTGCGCCTGAACCACGACTGCCAGTATTCGATCTCCGGACCACTGGACCCGAGCTTGTAGGGAAGCGGCATGGTGATCAATCTCCTCGGTCAAGCGCGCAGTGGTGGAAATCTGGTGTCAACAATAGGCAATTCGTCCGGTTCCGGAACTCAATCCCGGATTCCGTCGAGGAACGTCAGGGCGAACCCGCCACACCCGGTTTGGGTCGGTCGTTGGTCCCGAGTACTTTGTCACGGATTTCCGCGACCGCCTCCACCAGCGTTTGTCCACCGAGCATGTTCCACCGCATCGTCAGCTGGTCATCGGCTGGCCCGACCGGGCCGGGGTCCGGTGGCGGTGGCGGTGGCGGAGGAGTCGGCTTTAAGGCATCGACGTAGTACTGGATCCGCTGCGTGAAGTAGTCCCAGGGGAAATTCGGGCCGCAATCGGTATGGGTGCCGATGCCCAGGTATTGGGTGACGTAGTGGTGGTCGGTGATCCCACCGGGACTGCTGTACTTACCCCAGGGCATGACCTTGATCGGTATCCCGTACCTCAGGCAGTCCTTCACGCACAGATAAGCCGCGACGTTGATCGCCCGCGACTGCTGCATCCACTGGGCGCGCGTCCACGTGGTCCGACTTCCCGCGAAACACAGGTTGATGGAACGGTTGTTGGCGGTCAACACACTCCACGACGCCTGGTCGGTATCCACCACATCGCACACCGTGACGCCGTGGTCGTTGAAATCCTCACTGATCGTGTAGTGGTAGGAAACTCCGACATTGCCTTGGAGGTAGTGCGCCAGGCTGTCGGCGTTGCCGTTGCCCTCCTGGGTGTGGATGATCCACAGGTCCACCTTCGTTCCAGCACGGCTCTGGTTGTTCGGGCTCCACACCGCATACTCGTTGAAGTCAGGACGAGGATCTGCCACAGCCCGTGGGACAGCTGCTGCGGTCTCGCGCGCTTCGACTGCGGGCCGGTCCTCATGGACCGCTTTCTTCTTGGCCGCTTTCTTCTTGGCCGCCGCCTTCTTGGCAGCCGTCGCCGCATTCTTCGGGACGGACTTCCTTGCCTTCTCGGGCATCAGTTGCTCCCCTCGCGTCGCTGTCGGACCCGAAGCTAACGTAACCCAAAAGCCCCGTTGTCACGTTGGTACGGCAAAAAAGCCGTTGACAAGGAACGATGCAGCAGCCGCAACGGCGCGTAAGCCGACTTGGGCCGGAGCCGGCAACCGCCGGTTCAGGGTCAACTGACCGAGTCCGCCGTACTGCTCGGATCGATCAGGATCTTGGCGTGCGTCTCGGGATCACCGAGCGCCTCGAATGCCGCGACCACGCCGTTGAGGCCGACCGTCCCGGTGATCAGCGGCGACGCGTCGAGCTTGCCGTCGGCCAGCATGTAGAGCGTGTCGCGGAATTCCAAAGGCGTGTAACCGAATACGAATCGGATGTCGACCTCTTTGCCGATCGCCATGGCGGGACGGAACTGATCGTCCTTCATGCAGACACCGGCGACGACCACCCGGGAATGCAGCGGCGCCGCGCTGACGACCGCGTCGATAATGCCTGGGACGCCGACACATTCGAAGATCACCGGACGTCTGGGCCCGGCCGCGCCGAGCTTTTCGGCCGCCCGGTAGACGTGCTCCCACCCCGGCAGCTTGCGCAGCTTCTCCATCGACCCGAGTCCGAGTTCGGCGAGCCCGGAGAAGTCGGTCACCATGCCCTTGCCGGTCGCACGCGCGTACGGGGATTCGACGGTCGGATCGACCACGATGTGGGCGCCGCACCGGGCGGCCAGCGCGCGGCGCGCCGGTGAGAAATCGCTGGCGACGATCTTCCCGACGCCGATGGCCGTGAGTTGACAGATCACCGCCAGGCCGACCGGCCCGCAGCCCACGACGATGGCGGTGTCACGCTTGCCGATCTCGCTGCGCCGCAGGGCGTGCAGGCCCACAGCCATCGGCTCGGTCAGCGCCGCGACGTCGAGCGGCAGTCCGTTGGGCACCGGGAACGTCATGGCGGCTTCCACCAGCACCTGCTCCGCGTAGCCGCCCGGCGCCAGCGGCGACAGGCCGATCATCTGCACCCCACCGTGGGCACGCACCATCGGGAAGGACACCACGGGAGTTCCCACCGTGAGGCCCTTGGGCGCCCGGCCGCCGACTTCCGCGACCACACCGGAGAACTCGTGGCCCATCACGGTGGGGGTGTTGCGCCGCATGCCGTCGTGGTAACCCACCTCCACCAGAATGTCCGCCATCTCGTCGGCGTGGTCCTTCATGTGCAGATCGGATCCGCAGATGCCGCAGCGGTGTACGTCGAGAACCAATTGACCGGCGGCAGGTTGCGGGGCGGGCATTTCGACGACGGAGAAGATTCCGTTGGCACAGCTGACAGCCTTCACACCCGCCGAGTCTAGATAGCTCCCATGTCACCCGATACGGTGCGCAGTAAACGCAAGGAGGTCTTTGATGTCAGCCGACGGAACACCCCGCGGAAATGCCGTTACCCGCTTCGCCCTGAACTACTGGGCGCCTATCGTCCTGGTCGCGCTGTCGGCGATTTTCATCGGACAGAACCGGGACCGCCACCAGGTGCACTTCCTGTGGGCCACGGTCGAGTCGCCGATGTGGCTGCTGCTCGCAGCGATGCTGGTGGTCGGTGTGGTGGTGGGACTGCTGCTGCGTCGCCGCCGACGCTGACCGCGGTGGCTGAGTCCGGCTCCACCCCGCTGCGGCAATCCAGTATCGTCGTGCGCCCGCAGCCGATGGAGAGTGCCACCTACACGGCTTCCTCTCGCCTGCAGGCCTCCGGATTACCCTCGGGCATAAGGCTTTTCACCCGGGCAGCAGAGAAAGTCCCACTGCCGGCCGCGCCACAGCCCATCGGCATCGCGGACTATGGCGCAGCCACCGGGTACAACTCCCTGCTGCCGATCGCGTCGGCCGTGGGAGTGCTTCGCGGACGCACCCGGCCCGACCACGCGATCCTGGTCACCCACACCGATCTTCCCGGCAACGACTTCACCGCGTTGTTCACCACGATCACCGAGGATCCGGACAGCTATCTGAAGGCGGACCGCTCCACCTTCACCGCTGCCGTCGGCCGGTCCTTCTACCAGCAGATCCTGCCCTCGGAAAGCGTTGCGCTGGGATGGAGTTCCTGGGCCACGCACTGGTTGAGCCGGGGCGCGGCGCCGATCGGCGACCACATTCACATCGCCTACAGCGCCGACGCGCAGGCCCGCCGGGCCTATGCGCGTCAGGCCGCACTGGACTGGCATGACTTCGTCGCGTTCCGCGGCCGCGAACTCGCGCCGGGCGGCCGGTTGGTGGTGCTGACCCTGGGCCTCGACGCGACCGGCGAGCCCGGCTTCGGCAGGGTTATGGGCGCACTGCACACCGCACTGCGCGAATTGGTGGCCGGGGGCGTACTCGGCGCGCACGAAGTGCACCGCATGGTCATTCCCACCGTCGGCCGCGCGGAGGCCGACCTGCGGGCTCCGTTCGCGCCGTCGGGCCGGCTCGAGGGATTGTCGGTCGAACACGTCGAACTGTTCGACGCCGAGGACCTGTTCTGGTCGCGCTATCTCGTCGACCGCGACGCCCGGAGGCTGGGGGCGGCATGGGCTGGATTCGCCCGCGCGGCGATCTTCCCCACGCTGGCCGCGGCGTTGGACGGTGGCGCGGCCGATCCGCGAGCCGCGACATTCGTCGATCGGCTGGAATCGGCGGCGGCCGCCCTGCTGGCGGCCGACCCGGCGCCGACAACCATCCCGCTGGCGGCGATCGTGATGGTCAAGCACGCCAAGAAAGCCTGAACACCGCCGCGGTGGCCGGGGCGATGCGACGACGCCCCGGTCAGCCGCCGCTTCCTGGCTGTCCCGGACCATCACCGGCCGCCGGCACCGCCACGACCGTCCGCGGTGGGGCCGCGTTGGTGTCCGAATGCAGGGCCAGTGCCGCCGCCCCGCCGGAGCCGGCGATCACCGCGAGCACCGCCGCGGCCAGCACCAGCGGCCGACGGTGCCACGGCGCCCGGGCGGGGACGACGGGCGCATACGCGAAGTCCAGTTGCGGCCGGGCCGGGCGGCGCGTGGCCCAGACCGCCTGCTGCGGAACCAATTCGGGAAGGTCCGCTGCCTGGGACCAGGCCAGCAGCGCCGGTTCGGGCCCGGAATCCGTGGGCTTCTGGCGGGCGCGGGTGACCGCCGAAGCGGCCGGCCTTCCCGACTGCCTGGATGCGCGCAACGCGGCTCCGGTGGCGGCGGCCAGGCCCGGCCGCGCCGTGGTGATGATCGGCACGCGCAGCTGCTCGGACAGTGTCGCCGGCACGGCCGGAACGGCGGCCGTTCCGCCCACAACGACGACGGCGGCCAGGTCGGTGATTTGGATGCCGTTGCGCTGCAGGCTATCTCGCAGTGTGCCGATGACCTCGGTCAGCGGCCCGCGGACGTGCTCATCGACGTCCGGACGGGTCAGGCGAATGCTGCCGCGGACCCCGGCCGGCGCACCCGGCACGGTCGTGACGGCGTGGGTCGAGAGCCGTTCCTTGGCCGACCGGCACTGGTCGCGCAGGGTGGTCAGCGACCGGATGGACCAGGTTCCGGTGGCATCCGGCCCGATTCCAGCCGCACCCAGAACGTGGATGAGCAACGCCCGGTCGATCAGATCCCCGCCGAATTCCGGGCAGCGCACCGGCTCGCCGATCGGGCGCAGACCGTCGCCGGCGTCGACCAGGGTGATGGCGGTGGCGCTGGCGCCGAAGTCGCAGACGGCGATAACCCCACGCACCGGCAGGCCCGACTCGCTCTGCACAGCGGTCAGCGCCGCGGCATAGTCGGGCACCAGCGCGACGCCTTGGGACCACACCGGGATGCGTCGCAACGCGCGGCCGAGCGCCTCCACGGCGACGGGCTTCCAGTACGCGGGATAGGCGACCGTGGCCGCGGCCGGCAGCGGGCGCCCCGAGGCGGCGGTGCGGGCGATCTCGTGCAGTGCGTCGGCCAACAGAGCGGCCGCCGAGTGCAGGGATCCGTCGGCGGCGACGACACCGACGGGGTCCCCGACGCGGGCGACGAAATCGTCGATCGGATACCCGGCCCGGTTGACCACCGGAGCGCCGGCGACGGCGCGATCAGGCGTCACCGCAGCCAGGGTGCTGGTTCCGACGGAGAGGCCGACCGGCGGCGAGGTTGGCACTGTCATCTCGACATCCATGTCGGCGCGCAAGCCCCGGCCGTTACTCAGCGGATGGTGCCGCGCCCCGCAATCAGCGGCAGATCCAACGCCGTCACCCAACCCGGCGGAAGGTCGTTGACGGCCGGTACCGCGTTGAGGGCCCGCAGACCCGTGGCCAGGCATCCGGCGGTCGCGGCGTCGCGACCCGAGCCGTCGGTGAACCGGAACGCGGTTTCCTGGAAGATGCTCGGCGTTCCCTCGATGTCGACCCGGTACACATCGTCCTGGTCACCCGACGGCCAGTCCGGCGCAGCATCGTGGCCTATCCGGTTGACGTGCTCGAGTTGGATGCGGGTCTCGCCGCGGTAGACACCGTTGATGGTGAATCGCACCGCCGCGACCCTGCCGGGTTCGATCACTCCCTTGACGGTGGCGCGCTCGGTGGGTGTCACCCACTTGTCCCAGGTGGTGGTGATCGTGTCGAGTATCATCTTCCCGACAAAGCCGGTGCCCCAGACCACGACACGTTTGGCCATGTCAGTGAGTTGCTTTGGCGCGCAACGCATAGCGCCGTTCGGCGTACGCCAGGTCGTCGCGCCACAGCCGGGCCGCGCCGAGTCTCATCAGCGGCTTGAGCACCGGCGCCGCGTACAGCGAGTAGCCGAAGCCGGTGCGGTCGGACTGGGCGATCACCGCTTCGATGACGGCGGTGCGGGGCCGGCCGTCGGGGCCGTTCCCCAGCGGGGTGGCATGGGTTTCCACCACGCTCCCCACGCCTTGGCCCTCCACGATGTGCATGACGACGGTCCGCGGTTCGGGAGCGGTGAATTCCGCGATGACCGGGACGCCGATGCGCCCGAAGTGGAACGTGACCGCGACGGTGAATACGTCGGACTCATCGTCTGCGTCGGCCGGCGGCGCGCTGAGCACCTCCAGCTGCGCGAACGAGTACGGGTGGAACCACGCCCCGTGCCAGGGGTCGAGCCGGTTGGAGATGACGTCGCGGGGCTCGCAGACCCCGTCCAGGCGGGTGACGGCGGCAAGTTGCGGGCCGGTGGGCCGCACCGGCAGGACCGGAGCGTCCAGGGGCGCCTCGCCGCCGACCTTGTCCAGCCGCACCCACACCATTACGCCGTCGTCGTAGGCGGGCAGCGGCTTCCAGCCGAACTCCCGGCCGCCGTCCAGACGCAAGCCGTGCCACGGGCAGATCAACCCGCCGCATTCGATCCTTCCGGTGGCCAGGTCGGCACCCAGATGCGGGCAGGAGGCCGGTCCGACGTGCAGCGCCCGTTCCTCGTCGCGCCAGGCGACGATCTCCACACCGGCCACGGTGGTGCCGAATGGGCGGTCGGTGCGGATGTCGGTGCTTGCGGCGAACACGAACCAGTTGCCGCTGGGCCGATGCAACGCGCGCTGCAGGGCCGCGTCGATGATGGCCGGCTCGGCCTGCTGATAGGTCGGCTTCTGCGCCGACCACGCGAGTTTCGGAAGAACCTGCAGCGGTGAGTCTTTCGGCAGCCGATCAGCCACCCGGGACCACAGGTCCATCAGCCCGCCCCTTTCTCCGCCAGCCGCCGCAGCACCGGGGATCGACCCTGCACCGGCACGGTATAGAGGGTGTGTCCGATGACGCCCCAGCCCGCCAGCAATCGGTTGGCCGCCGTCCAGCCGGTGGTGGCGGCCCGTTCCATCAACGCTACCGGCAGGTCGATGCGGATCCCGTCACCGGCGAGCATCAACCCGTCCACCGGCGTCTCGACTGTGGGCCGGCCGGCGAAGGAGCCCGGCGAGAACAGCGGACAGTCCTGCTTGACCAGGACGCGTTCGGCGACGATGCCGGCCCGCTTGGTCTCCGGGTAGAGCTGATGCAGCCGGGCCAGCATCTGCTCGCGCAGACCACCCAGCGCCGCCGGATCGACCGCGCCGAGTGGCACGTCCTGCGGGACCGAGTAGGCGTGCACCTCGACCACCGAACCGCGGTGGGCGCGAGCCCATTCGGCGGCCTGCTGCTCGTAGTTGCTCACCACGCTGATGTTGTCGATCGGCTCCAGGCCGCCGGTGCCCAGGAATTTGGCGCGGCCGGGGTTCACCGGGGTGTCCAGCCACAGCCGCTGCACGACGAACGGCGGCGCGAGTTCCATGGCCGCGACCCGCGCGCGCCAGTCGTCGTCGCCCAGGTCCGGGGAGGCGGCGACGATGCGCTTCAGGCCGCCGACGTCGACCGCCAGCACCACCCCGTCGGCGTCGATCACCCGCCCGTCGCCGGCCCGGACCCGCAGTTTCCGGGTTCCGCCGGTGTCGATCGACTCCGCCGAGACGCCGGTGCGGAAAACCACCCCGCGCCCGGTCAGGTACTCCCCCAACGGATTCCACAGTGCGGTGTTGAAATTCTCCGCCGCGACGTCGAAGACCAGCCCCTCGCTGGAACCCAGGAAGTAGATGTGGAACATCGCCGCCAGTTCGGCGGCCGAGAGCCGGTCGGGGCGGGCGAAGAAGCTGCGGGCGAAGACCTCGAACGCCAGATGCCTTGCCGCCCTGGGGAAATTGATCTGATCCAGGAAGGTGCCGGCGTCGCGGTCGTCGAGCTGCTCGTAGATTCCCGGCACTGACACCATGGCCAGCGGGGCAGCCGCCTTGCCGTCGATCCGCACCAGATCCCGGAACCGGAACGTCGGGCTGCGCAGTGCGAACACGATGGCGTTCCAGGGCGGCTTCTGTGGCAATCCGCGGAAGGTGTCGCTGCGGCCCTCGCCGTCGACGAGCGGGTAGTCGTCCACGGCCGTCAGCCGCTGCAGGTCCGGATCGCTGCGCCGCAGCAATTGCCTCAGGTTGTAGTACTGCCGGAAGAATGCGTGGAAACCCCGGTTGTTGGGCAGGTCGGTACCCGCCAGCGGACCCTCGTCGACGTGTTCGGTCCAGCCGGCCACCCGGCCGCCGAGGTGGGGCTCGCGCTCGAGGACTTCCACCGATACACCGCGTTCGGCCAGCCCGGCCGCGGCGGCCAGACCGGCGATACCGGCTCCGATCACCACGACGTGCGGGACCGCCGGCAGTGCGGTGGCATGCGGAAGACCGGACTGAGCCCGGTGGATGACGCGACGCGGATCCTTCATCTAACCCCTCGTTGCTATCCCGGCGCAGCGGCCAGGAAGGTGTGGACGACGTTGCGCTGCCAGCCGGGCATGGTCTCGCTGTGCACACCGGTGAATCCTGCTGCCACCAAACGCCGTTGGAAATCCGCCGAGCCGTCGAAATCGTTGACGCTGCGCCAGAGGTGGCGGTAGAGCGTGCTGTCGCCGGTCTGCCAACGGCCCATCGGGATGATGATCGCCCAGCAGACGGCGTTCCATATGGCCTGCGCTGCTGGGGAATCCTTCACCGAATACTCATGTACCGCCAGCGTGGCCCCCGGTCGCAACAGATCCCGGAAGCGGCGCAGCTGGGCGTCCGGATCAGCCAGGTTGCGCAGCAGGTAGGCGGCCAGGATGCCGTCGAACGGGCCGTGCACGCCGGCGACGGCAAGCCCCTCGATCGGAGTGTGCACGAAACGCACAGTGCCCGGCCACGATTTGGCCGCGGCCTGCTCCAGCATGCCGGCCGAGGCGTCGACGGCGACGATCTCGGCGTGCGGGGCCGCCGCCAGCAGTGCCGCCGTGGAGGCGCCCGTTCCGCACCCGGCGTCGAGCAGTCGCATCCCGCGGCCGCCGTCGGGAATCCGCAAGCGCTGCGCGGAGATTCGCAGGTGGTCGTGGTAGCCGGGGTTGGCGCCCACCAGGCGGTCGTAGGCTCGCGCGCCGACATCGAAGGCCCCCGGCACCTCGGAGCGCGACAGGCCGGACTTGGGCACCCCCGATAATCCCAGCCTCATGGTTGTTTCACCCGTTGCCTCTCCCAGAGCAGCAGCACAGCGGTCACCAGCGCCCAGCCGAAGAAGAAGTCCTCGATGGGGATGTCCCACGGGAAGCGGATCCCGGAGGTGTGTTTCTCGTTGTACATGACGATCGGTGCGGACAGCTTGGTGAGCCATCCGTCCACGAGCACCTGGAACCCCAGCACGATCACCATCGAAATCCAGTACGCGGGCTTTCGGAACAGTCCGGTTCGCAGGACCGCCAATTCCAGCACGCACACCACGACGACCGAGATCACCGCGGGCAGCGTGTATCCGAGTCCGGTCATCTCCGGGTCCGCATCCGCCGGCTCCGCAGCCGTCCCCACCAGCCCAGGCTGGCCGTGACGACGTTGTAGGTCAACAGCCCGCACAGCGGGATGACGATGAAGAACAACATCTCCTCCAACGGCATGAACGGCACGTTGATACCGCTGATGTAGCGCGGGTTGTAGTGCCACACGTCCAGCACGATCGCGATCGCGTCCCAGACCAGGAACACCGCGACCACCGGCAGCAGGGCGCGCAGCAACCGCCGGGGCTGGCGATAGATCCCGGCGCCGAAAAACTCCAGCGGCAACGTGATGAGCAGACAGCCACCCAGAAGCAGCAGGTATTGCCACTTGTCCATAGGCAAAGTGTGTCAGGCGGCCGGCAGCCTGCGCGCCCGGCGCGCCCGCACCAACCCGCCGACGAACACCTGGAGCCGACGGCCTGTCCCCACCGAGGCGCGCTGGCTGAACACCGCGTAGTCGATGTCCTCGATGCGGTCGAGGATTTCGGAGTACAGGGTGCACGCCGCCGTGACACACGGGCGGGACTGCGGCGCCAGCAGAGCGATGCCTTTCTGCGCCTCGCGGTAGATCGCCCGGGTGATCTCGTGCTGCGCCGCCAGGGCCTGGCGAACCCGCGGGTCGGTGCGCTGGTTGTCGTGGCACCACGTCAGCAGTTCGCGGTCCACCCCGAATGCGGCGAGTTCGTCGGCCGGCAGGTAGACCCGGTTGCGGTCGAGGTCCTCGTTGACGTCGCGCAGGAAGTTGGTCAGCTGGAATGCCCGTCCGAGCGCCTCGGCGCCGGGTTCGGCGTCGGCGATCGGACCCACCGTGCCCAGGATGGGCAGCATCTGCAGGCCGATCACCTCCGCCGAGCCGCGCATGTAGCGGTTCAGCGACGGACGGTCCGGATAGTCGGTGACGGCGAGGTCCATCCGCATCGAGGCCAGGAAATCGTCGAACAGGCTCAGCGGAATCTGATAGGTCCGCGCGGTGTGCAGCACCGCCGGCAGCACCGGTTCGCTGGCCGCCTCCCGGTCGTCGCCGCTGAAGAACCTCGACGCCAGCAACTCCAGCCTGGCCTGGCGTTCGTCCACCCCGGCGCCGGAGTGCAGGTCGTCGAGGATGTCGTCGGCATACCGGGCGAACCCGTAAAGCGCGTGCACCGCCGGGCGCTGCTGCGGCGTGAGCAACCGGGTCGCCAGGAAGTAGGTGCGGCCGTGCTGGGCGTTGAGCCGCCGGCAGTACCGGTAGGACTCGCGCAGCCGCTCGTCTTCGATACCGGCGGCGTGCAACTCCGTCTTGGTCATGCCCTTACCTGCTTTGCTTGTTGGTGGATGACCGTCTTGCGGACCGGATCGAACGGACCGGTGACCCGCTCCGCGGCCAGCCGGCCCGACAGCAGCGCCGTCGGCACTCCGACCCCGGGCACCGTCGAACCGCCGGCGAGGACGGCGTTGTCAACGCCCCGGACCAGATTCGCCGGCCGGAACGGGCCGGTCTGGGAGAAAGTGTGCGCCAGCGCGAACGGCGAGCCGGCCAGCATCCCCTGGCGCGCCCAGTCCGCGGGGGTGACCACGTCGAGGATGTCGGCGTCCTGGTCGAGTCCGGGCAGCAGCCGCTCGGCGGCGGTGGCCAGGATCTGCCGGGCGTAGGTGTCGCCCTGAGCGGACCAATTGACTTTGCCGACTTCAAGATTCGGACACGGCGCGAGAACGAACAGCAGATCGCGTCCGGCTGGCGCGAGTGTCGGGTCGCCCGCGGTGGGCATGGTGACCAGTAGCGAGGGGTCGCTCATCAGCTTTCCCTCATCGATGATCTCGTCGAAGGTCTTCGACCAGTTGTGGCCGAAGCTGATGTTGTGGTGCTGCAGAGCGTTGTTGACCGACGGCACCCCGACGTGCATGACGACGGCGGACGGCGACGGCCGGAACTTGATCGGGCGCCGTGGCGTGCGGCCCAGGAGCTGGTAGGTGAGCGGTAGATCGGTGGTGAGAATGACTGCGTCGCAGGCGATCCGGTCACCGGAATCGGTGATCACCGCGGTGACGCGCGAGCCGGACCGCTCCAGCCGGGTGACACTGCTGTTGTAACGGAACTCCACACCGGCATCGGAGGCGGCGGCCGCCAGCGCTTCGGGGACCGCCCGCATGCCGCCCTTGGGGAAGTACACCCCCGCGATGGTGTCCATGTAGGCGATGACGGCGTAGGCGGCCAGCGCCCGGTGGGGCGGTACTCCGGCGTAAAGCGCCTGGAAAGTGAAGATCCGCTGAAGGCGCTCGTCGGTGATGAAGCGGCTCACCATCTTGTCCCAGCCGCGGAAGCCGCCGATCGCCGCCAGCCGCGCCAGCTGTGGGGTCAGCAGGGACACCGGCGAGTTGAAGTTGGATCCAATGAATCCGTCGATCTCCAACTTGTAAAGCTCGGTCAGCCAGTCTCGGAGCCGCCAGTAGCCGGCAGCCTGTTCGGGACCGGCGAACGCCTCGATGGCAGCGGCCATCCGGTTGCCGTCGGCGTGCACGTCCAGGCTGCTGCCATCGGCGAAGGACGCCCGGTAGGCCGGATCCGACGGCATCAGATCGAGGTAGTCCGACATCGACGCGCCGACGGCGCTGAACGCTTCTTCGATGATGTCGGGCATCGTCAGAACGGTGGCGCCGGTGTCGATCCGATACCCACGAATGTCGGCCTGGCCGACCCGTCCGCCCGGGAAGCCGTACCGCTCGACGACAGTCACCGACCGTCCCTGCCCGGCGAGCTGCAGGGCTGCCGACAGACCGGACAGTCCGGCACCGACGATCACGACCTGGTCGGTCTTTCCGGGAACGCTTCGAACCTTGGCCACTATCAATGCTCCTTCGTGTTTCTACGTCATCCGCAGGGTGCACACGGCAGCCATGTCGGCCAGCGAGGACTGCACCCAGTCGTCAATTCGTTCGTCGCAGACCGCGGCGGTGGCGGCGTCCACCCGCTCGGCGATCAGTTCCTCGATCCAGTCCACCGCGCCGGTCGCCACGATCAGCGTCCGCCAGTGGCCGATGTCGGAGTCGGTGAGTTCCTCAGCACGCATCAACTCGGCGAACTGACGGCGGATGGCCGAGTCGGCCATCCACTGCGCGGCGACCACCACGCTGGTCGCCTTTCGTTCGGCCAGGTCTCCCCCAGCCGGTTTGCCGGTCACCGTCGGAGATCCGAACACGCCGAGGATGTCGTCGCGCAGCTGGAACGCCTCACCGAGGGCGCTGCCGTAGGCGCCCAGCGGGTCGATCAGATGCTCGCATCCGGCCATCGCGGCGCCGATCTCCAGCGGCCTCCGCACCGTGTAGTTGCCCGACTTGCGCCGCGCGACGTCGAGCACGGTCTCCAGATCTGGCTGAGCACCGGCGTCGTTGGCCACATCAGCGCACTGGCCGACGGCGAGTTCGATGCGCATGGCGTCGTAGTGCGGCCAGGCTCGCGAAAGTGCTTGCTGCGCAACGCCGCTCTCGCGCATCATCTGCTCGGCCCAAACCAGGCACAGGTCCGACAGCAGCACCGCCAGCGCCGCGCCGAACCGATCCGGGCTGCCGGACAGCCCGCGGTCGAGGTGCCACTGGCCGAACTGCACATGCGCCGCCGGCCGTCCGCGGCGCAGCGGCGAATCGTCCATGATGTCGTCCTGCAACAGGGCGAACGCGTGCAGCAACTCCAGTCCGGAGGCGGCGCGCAGAGCGGCGTCGTCGGGACCTTCGCCGCAGAGCCAGCCGAGATACATGAACGTCGAGCGCAGGCATTTCCCGCCATCGACGAACTGAACCAGGACATCACCGGTGATGTCGACGCCGGTGCGTTCCAGCTGGGGCAGGCAGCGGGTGTCGACGAAATCGGCGACGTGCTCGAGGGCTCTTCGCCGCAGCCCGTTGCGCCATATCTCGAACTCGGCCCCCGGTGGCGTGACCCCCAGACCGGCCGCGGTGGTGCCCCCGCCTCTCGGCGACGTGGCATCGATCGCGCGCAATGGTCGCTCCTGTCCCCCGGGTTCCCTCGACCCGCTGTGTTGACATCATTCAAGTCGACGCGGGCGCCGGGCGCCTGCCGGGACCGGTGTTGGTCACGTACGTGTAAGGATTGATAGGCCGTTCTAGCTGGGATTTGGCCCCGCGTGAGTTGACGTTGGCGAATGGTCACCCTCGCTTCCGCCGCCGTCGTCGACAGGTCCCCGCGCCCGTGAACACCGCGGTGGCCGGCTCATCGTCGGGTGTTAGATTTTGCTGTGAATCCGGCAAGAAGAGTCCGGGTCGGCGCGGGGAGGTTTTTTCAATGACCACTTTTGGGACTACGCAACACACTGGCCGCGACGGGCGGATGGGGGTGGGGGCCTCGCGGTTCGTCGGCCGGGTCGGGGGCCTGGCGGTGGCCCTGGGTGTGGGGGTGGCGGTGTTCGCCGGGTCGGGGACGGCGTGGGCCGATCGCGGTGGCGCCGACGCGGGGTCGTCGCCGTCGGGTTCTTCCAGTTCTGACGCGTCGCCGGGCTCTTCGGCGCCGGTGCGGGGACGCCGCGCCGCACCAGCGAATGACTCCACCACCACCGCCGACCACAACAGTGGTGGGGTGGGTGGGCGGTCCGGTTCGGCCACCGGTGATCTGGTCATCGCGGCGCCGGAATCGGGGGGGTCGGGTTCGGGTTCGCGGTTGGCCGAGGCCTCCCGCCCTGCCCCTGGTGGGCCGCTGACCCCGGCGCTCACCGAGAGGGTTCCGGTGTCGGTGCCGGGCTGGGCGGCACCGCCGGTCCGGTCGAGTGATTCCATCATCCCCGCCGCGGTGCCGGTCCCGGCGGCGGCGGTCATCACCGGTGCCAACGACACCGCGCCGGTGGGCCCGGTGGCGGTGCGCGCCCCCCGCCCCGCCGCCGCAGCGGCCGGTCAGGTGTCGGGGGTGCCGGCCGGGGTGGGCGGGCCGACCGACGGGGCCGGTAACGGCCCGGCCGGGTCGGGGGATTCCCCGCTGGCCTGGACGGTGGCGGCCTACAGCCGCCGCCAGATCCGCCCGGCGGCCACCCTCGGCGGTACGGCCGCGCTGACCACCACCTCGCAAAGCCTCACCGCCCCGACCGCGGCGCCGGCCGATCCGCTGACCGGGATCATGGACCTGTTCAACGTGAGCGTGTCGTTCTCCGGGGTGCAGCTGCTGCAGATCGGCTCCGCCCACGCCCACACCTCCGGGATGGGGTCGTTCGCGGTCGCGTTCCTGCC
>CAIRCP010000247.1 GCA_903877095.1 uncultured Actinomycetes bacterium
GCCCGCCACATCGATCTGGAAGCATTGCAACCGTCAATCAACCGATTGACCAAGACGAAGTAGCGCAAGCCCCCCACGCGCTCACCATGCGTGAGGCACCAGCCACTACTTCGCGCTCACTTTTAGGTGAGGCACCTCGCGCGAACCACGGTTGGCCGACTGGTGACCTTTGCCGGGATGCCGCTCGGCAAACCCCGGTCGGCTGATAGCGTCGGCCCACAAATGGACGGCCCGGATTCCCGATGACACACCAGCTCGACAACGCGCTGAAACGGCTGGTGAAGGAGTCCCGTGCAGAGGCGGCCCTGGTATGGAGCCGCATCGGCAAGAAGGGCGGTGGGATCGTCCTCGGCAGTTGCCCGGTCCCGATCACGCCCGGGCCCGTACTCTGCACGGTTCCCGACGGTGCCGGCACCGGTGCGGTCGAGACCGACGTCGCCCGGATGGCGTCGTTGCTGCCCGACGACCTTTTGCAAGAACTGCCGCAAGCCCCGGCGTTGGCCCGCTCGTTCCCGCTCGGCGACGACCTGACGCTCACGGTGATCTGGTGCGACGCTGAGGCGTCCGCCGAACTCGCCGAGGCACACCAGCGACACGCGCTGGATGAGGTCGCCGCCATCGCTCAGCTGACTCGGGAAGTGCACTTCCTCGAGGGCGACGTCGAACGGCTTCGCGCCGTGGTCAACGGTCTGCAGGATGGTGTCGCGACACTGAATCCGGGACCGGGCCTGGTCGCGTCAACAAAGCGGCAGCCGGACTGCTGCACCTGCCGGTGGGGATTGGACCGGAAGCGGACTTCCACAGCGCTCTGGCAAGGCTGGCGAATCGCGCCGTGAACTCCACGGAAGTCCGTTCGCTCATCGATCGTCTGCACTCCGACCCGATGGCGTCGATACAGGGCATGTGGCGATTCGACGGCGATCCGAGCCACCTCATGGTGGTGTCCACACCTGTTGAGTACGAGGGGTTTCGGGGTCGAACCTGGGTTTTCTACAACGAGTCCACGTCGACTCGTGCGCTGGAGTCACTGGCGCACGCCCACGACCTGCTTCGCGCTTCCACGGACGGCATGCTTGACCCACAGGCCCTACTTGAGGGGGTGCGGGATGCCAGCGGGCAGATCACCGACTTCGTCTACCGCGATGTCAACCGCGCAACCTGTCAGTACCTGGGGCTGACGCGAGACGCGCTGATCGGACACACGGCGCTGGAGACGATGCCGAATCTCCGGTTCACCGGACTGCTGGGCCGGTACGCCCATTGTGTCGAAACACACGAGCCGATCGTCATCGACGAGATCTTCTATGACAACCAGATCCTGCCCGGCCCAAAGCATTACGACATCCGCGGGAACCACGTGGGCGGCGACCTCATCTCCGTGACGTGGCGTGACGTCACCCAGCGGGTGGAAAGTGTGCAGCGCATCGCCGCGTCCGAGCAACGATTCCGGCTGCTGGCCGAGAACGTCGGCGACGTGGTCATGCATGTCGGTGACGGCACTCGCCTTCCGGCGGGACGGATCCGATCCGGTACAGCTGACGGGTGCCGGGTTGCCGGTGGGGATGTTCGCCGACACCGAATTCGGTTGCGAGAAATACCAGTTGCCGGAGGGCGCCGAGATCCTGCTCTACAGCGACGGCGCATTCGAGTTGCCGCTTCCGGAGGGCGCGATGTGGTCGCTGTCCGACTTCGTCGAATTGTGCACCGTACTGTCCCGCTCGGGCGATTGGACCCTGGAGTACCTCACGGAAGAACTCAAAGCCCGCACGGTGGCTGGACTGTTCAACGACGACTGCTCCTTGCTGCGGCTGCAGTTCCACTGAGAGCCCTGCTGATGTCCTGCGAGGTTCAATCTCGCCGCTGAGCCTGCCGCGAATGGGCGGCCGGCACATCGCCGGTTCGCTTTGCCCGCACCGTGATTCGGCCACCTCGGTGCGGCTGCTGGAAGATCACACCGCCGATCCGGACCCGCTCGCCGCGCGCGCTGGTGGTGGCTAACTCGTAGCTGCGCAATACCTCTCGCAACACGATACGCATCTCGGCGAGGGCCAGGTTCGCACCGATGCAGCGCCGGGTGCCACCGCCGAACGGCAACCAGCTCGTCGGGGTCAACGTCGACCCGAGCATCCGCTCGGGCCGGAACGCGGCCGCATCGTCGTACAGCGATTCGTTGGCGTGCACCAACCCGATCGCCGGGACGACCGTCACTCCCGCGGGTATCCGGTAGCCGGCGATCTCGACCGGCGCCTTGAGCACCCGGCCGACGTCGAACACCACCGGCCGCACCCGCAACGTCTCCCGGGCGACGCCGTCGAGGTACTCGTCGTCGCCGGAGTCGGCGGCCTCGGCGGCCCGGGCAAGCACCTCGGGGTGACGGGTCAGCCGCTCGAATGCCCACGACAGCGCGGTGGCAGTGGTGTCGTGGCCGCCCAGCAGCAGTGTCATCAACTGGTCGCGCAGTTCGGCGTCCGTCATCTGCCGACCCTCGTGGCCGGCGGCGCGCACCAGCATGGCCAGCGTGTCGGTGCGCTCGGCGAGATTGGGGTCGGCTCGCCGGTCGGCGATCTCGGCGTGGAAAAGTTCGTCGGCCTCGGCGATGCGCCGGCGGAGTCGGCGCCAGGGCAGGCGCTGCTGCAGCGCCGGACGGGCGATGGCCACGGTGTCGTAGGCGCCAGGTGTGAGCAGTCGCGGCATGACCGTCCGCAGCGCGGCCAGTCGCTCGGGGTCGGTAGCTCCGATCGCGGTCCGCAGGATCACCTCCAGGGTGATCTCGGCCATCTTGGGTGCCACCGGAAACTCGGTGCCGACCGGCCACCTGGCGACGTTGGCGGCGGCGATCTCACCGATCAGCTGATGCTGGCGGGCGACAGCCTCCAGCCGGAACGGCGCCATCATCAATCGGCGACGGTCCCGGTGCAGATCCTCGTCGAGCAGCACAACCGAACTGGGACCGAGCATCCCGCTGAGCATCGTGTACGCCTCGCCGGCGTGGTAGGTCCGGGGGTCGCCGGTGAACACGGTCTTGATGTCATCGGGATCTGCCAGATACACAGCCGGGCCGAAACCGGCAAGTTGGACGGTGAACACGTCGCCGTAGCGGCGCTGGCAGGCCGATGCGAACGCCGATTTCCAGCGAAGCATGAGCGCGCTCTGCAGCACCGCCGGCAACGGCGGCCCCGGAGGCAAGGCGGTCATTGCCCGATCCTACGGAAATGAACCGTTCGTAGACCGGGGGGACACACGGGCGATGTCGAGGTAATGGTTCCGCGCCAACTCCGAGTTCCTGACCGCAACGCCCCTGACATGAAAAACGCCCAGTGCCAATGACACTGGGCGTTTTCGACGCGTCGAGCAGGCCTACTTGGCTCGTTCCAGGACCTCCACCAGACGCCACCGCTTGGTAGCGGACAGCGGCCGGGTCTCCATCAGCGAGACGCGGTCGCCGATGCCGGCGGTGCCATTCTCGTCGTGGGCCTTGACCTTCTTGGTGGTCCGGATGATCTTGCCGTACTTGGGGTGCTGCACACGCGACTCGAGTTCGACGACGATGGTCTTCTCCATCTTGTCGCTGACCACATAGCCGATGGCGGTCTTGCGGCGGCCGCGCGGCTTCTCGGTGGCCGGCGTGTGCTCAGGACCTTTTGTCTCAGCCATTGTTACGACTCCTCACCGCCGGGTCCGGAGGCCAGACCCAGCTCACGTTCACGAAGCACCGTGTAGATGCGCGCGATCTCGCCACGAACGATGCGCAACCGGTGGTTGTTGGCCAATTGGCCGGTGGCCGACTGGAAGCGGAGGTTGAACAACTCTTCCTTGGCCTGCCGGAGTTTGGTGGTCAAATCCTCGTCGCTGAGTTCGCGCAACTCACCAGCGCTGACGCCTACTGCCATCAGAACTGCTCCTCTCGGGTCACGATGCGTGCCTTGATCGGCAGCTTGTGGATCGCCCTGGTAAGGGCTGCTCGGGCGATCTCCTCATTGGGGTAGCTCAGCTCGAAGAGCACCCGGCCGGGCTTGACGTTGGCCACCCACCACTCCGGGGAGCCCTTACCCGAGCCCATGCGGGTTTCGGCCGGCTTCTTGGTCAGCGGACGGTCCGGAAAGATATTGATCCACACCTTGCCACCACGCTTGATGTGGCGGTTGATGGCGATACGGGCGGATTCGATCTGCCGGTTGGTGATGTAGGCGTGCTCCAAAGCCTGGATGCCGTAGTCACCGAACGTCACACTGGTGCCACCACTGGCGACACCACGCTGCTTGGGGTGGTGCTGCTTGCGGTGCTTGACCTTGCGGGGAATCAACATAATTGCGGTTCCTAGTCCTACTCGGCGCTCTCGGCGGCCGGCGCGGTCTCGACAGCGACCGGCTCGGCCACGGGGGCCTCCTCGGTGGCGGCACGACCGGCCTCGGTGCTGGTCGCGGTGGTGCCCGACGAGCCACTGCGGCGCGGACGGGTACCGGCGGGACGATCGCGGCGGGGACGATCGGCGCCAGAGGGAGCCGAAGCGACGGCCTCCCTCTTGCCGCCGACGACGTCACCCTTGTAGATCCACACCTTCACGCCGATGCGGCCGAAGGTGGTCTTGGCCTCGTACAAGCCGTAGTCGATGTCCGCCCGCAGCGTGTGCAGCGGCACCCGGCCCTCGCGGTAAAACTCCGACCGGCTCATCTCCGCGCCGCCGAGGCGGCCGGAGCACTGCACCCGGATGCCCTTGACGTTGGGCTGGCGCATCGCCGACTGGATCGCCTTGCGCATCGCACGGCGGAACGCCACACGGTTGCTCAGCTGCTCGGCGACGCCCTGGGCCACCAGCTGCGCCACCGACTCGGGGTTCTTGACCTCGAGGATGTTCAGCTGAACCTGCTTGCCGGTCAGCTTCTCCAGGTCGGCGCGGATGCGATCGGCCTCGGTGCCGCGGCGGCCGATGACGATGCCCGGACGTGCGGTGTGGATATCGACGCGAACCCGGTCGCGGGTCCGCTCGATCTCCACGTCGGCGATGCCGGCGCGCTCCAAGCCGCTGGCCAGCAGACGGCGGATCGCAACGTCTTCCTTGACGTAGTCGGCGTACTGCTTATCGGCGTACCACCGGGACTTCCAGTCGGTGGTGATACCGAGTCGGAAGCCGTGGGGATTGATCTTCTGGCCCACTACTGCGAGCCTCCCTTCTTGGTGGCGGCGGTCTTGCTGCCCTGGGCACGACGTGACCGAGTGGACTGGCCGACGCGCTGGTCGCGCGGCGGGCGGCTCTCCACGATCACGGTGACGTGGGTCGTGCGCTTACGGATCCGGTAGGCCCGGCCCTGGGCACGCGGACGGATGCGCTTAGCGGTGGGGCCCTCGTCGGCGTAGACGGTGGCGACCACCAGGGTGCGCGGATCCAGACCGTTGTTGTTCTGCGCGTTGGCCGCAGCGCTGGCGATCACCTTGGCGACCGGCTCGCTGGCGGACTGAGGCGCCCACCGCAGGATGTCGAGGGCCTCCTCGACGGACTTGCCGCGAACCAGGTCGATCACCCGGCGCGCCTTGCTCGCCGAGAACGGCAGGTACCGCGCTACGGCGGTCGCCGAGGGGAATTCAGTCGTCGTTGTCATCAGCTGTTCTCTTTGCTCTTCGCGCGAGCGCTCATCGCCGCTTGCTCTTCCGGTCGTCCTTGATATGACCCTTGAACGTCCGCGTCGGGGCGAACTCGCCCAGCTTGTGGCCGACCATCGCCTCGGTGACGAACACCGGCACATGCTTGCGACCGTCGTGGACGGCGAAAGTGTGACCGATGAAGTCCGGGATGATGGTCGAACGACGCGACCAGGTCTTGATGACCTGCTTGGAGTTCTTCTCGTTCTGGACGTCGACCTTCTTGAGCAGATGGTCGTCGACGAACGGACCCTTCTTCAGGCTGCGTGGCATGTCTTACTCCCCTGCCCTAACGCTTGTTCTTGCCGGTGCGACGGCGACGGACGATGAGCTTGTCACTCGGCTTATTGGGCTTGCGGGTGCGGCCCTCGGGCTTACCCCACGGGCTCACCGGGTGTCGACCACCCGAGGTCTTGCCCTCACCACCGCCGTGCGGGTGGTCGACCGGGTTCATGACGACACCACGGACGGTTGGGCGCTTGCCCTTCCACCGCATCCGGCCGGCCTTGCCCCAGTTGATATTCGCCTGCTCGGCGTTGCCGACCTCACCGATGGAGGCGCGGCAGCGGACGTCGACGCGACGGATCTCGCCGGACGGCATACGCAGGGAGGCGTAGGCGCCTTCCTTGCCGAGCAGCTGGATGCTGGCCCCGGCCGAGCGGGCCAGCTTGGCACCGCCGCCCGGGCGCAACTCGACCGCGTGGATCAAGGTGCCGGCCGGGATGTTGCGCATCGGCAGATTGTTGCCGGGCTTGATGTCGGCGTTCGGGCCCGACTCGATGACGTCGCCCTGCTTGAGACCCTGCGGGGCGAGGATGTAGCGCTTCTCGCCGTCCAGGAAATGCAGCAGCGCGATGTTCGCCGTGCGGTTCGGGTCGTACTCGATGTGCGCGACCTTCGCGTTGACCCCGTCCTTGTCGTTGCGACGGAAGTCGATCATGCGGTAGGCGCGCTTGTGCCCACCGCCCTTGTGCCGGGTGGTGATACGGCCGTGCGCGTTACGCCCACCGGTGCTGTGCAGCGGACGCAGCAGCGACTTCTCCGGTGTCGAGCGGGTGATCTCCGCGAAATCGGAGACGCTGGCACCGCGACGACCGGGGGTCGTCGGCTTGTACTTGCGGATTCCCATGTCTTGTTCCTCGAGTCCTTACGCCGGCGCTACGCCGGCGCTCCGAAGATGTCGATCGGCTTGCTGCCGGAGGCCAGGGTCACGATCGCGCGCTTGGTGTCCTTGCGCTTGCCGAAGCCGTACCGGGTGCGCTTGCGCTTGCCCTGCCGGTTGGCCGTGTTCACCGAGTCGACCTTCACCGAGAAGATCTTCTCGATGGCGATCTTGATCTGGGTCTTGTTCGAGTCCGGGTGGACCAGGAACGTGTAGACGTTGTCCTCGATCAAGCCGTAGGACTTCTCGGAGATCACCGGCGCGAGAATGATGTCGCGCGGATCAGTCACAGTCGCCATCAGGCCGACACCTCCTGCTCGCTGTGGTGGTTGATGTAGGCGTTCAGCGCCTCGACGCTGAACACCACGTCGTCGGCCTTGAGCACGTCGTAGGTGTTGAGCTGGTCCGGCGAAAGCACATGCACGCCGGGCAGGTTCCGCACGCTCTTGGCGCCCACCTCGTCGGCGCGCCCGATGACCACCAGCACGCGCCGGCGGTCGGTGAGCGTACCCAGGAACGACTTCGCGCTCTTGGTCGACGGGATCTGGCCGGCGACCAGTTCGGTCACCGCGTGGATCCGGTCGTTGCGGGCCCGGTCGCTCAGCGCGCTGCGCAGCGCTGCGGCGATCATCTTCTTGGGCGTGCGCTGGCTGTAATCACGCGGCTGCGGGCCGTGCACCGTGCCGCCGCCTTTGAACTGCGGGGCACGGGTCGAGCCCTGACGGGCGCGGCCGGTGCCCTTCTGGCGGTACGGCTTCTTGCCGCCGCCGGACACCATGGCGCGGGTCTTGGTGGCGTGGGTGCCCTGCCGGGCGGCCGCCAGCTGCGCCGTCACGACCTGGTGCATCAGTGCGATGTTGGCCTCGGCGTCGAACAGCGCCGCGGGCAACTCCACGCTGCCGCGAACGGTGCCGTCCGGACTCTGAACGTCAATAGTCTTCGATGCCATTACTTCTCACCTCGTTTGACCGCGGTGCGGACCATCACCAGGCCACCGGTGCGGCCGGGGACCGCACCCTTGATCAACAGGACGCCGTTCTCGGTGTCAACTTTGTGCACCACCAGATTCAGCGTGGTGACACGGTCATGTCCCATCCGGCCCGACATGCGGGTGCCCTTGAAGACACGGCCCGGTGTGGAGCAGCCGCCGATCGAGCCCGGGCGGCGGTGCACTGCCTGTGCGCCGTGGGCGGCGCCCTGGCCACTGAAGCCGTGGCGCTTCATGGTGCCCGCGAAGCCCTTGCCCTTGGAGGTGCCGGTCACATCGACGAAGCTGCCCTCGGCGAAGATGTCGGCCCCGAGCTCCTGGCCGACCTCGTACTCGGCAGCGGCGGCTTCGTCGTCCAGCCGAAGCTCGGCCAGATGCCGGCGCGGGTTGACCCCGGCGGCGGCGAACTGCCCGGTGACCGGCTTGTTGACCTTGCGCGGGCTGATCTCGCCGTAGGCGAGTTGGACGGCGCTGTAGCCGTCGCGCTCCGGCGTGCGGATGCGGGTCACGACGTTCGGTCCGGCCTTGACGACCGTCACCGGGACGACGCGATTGTTCTCGTCGAAGACCTGGGTCATGCCCAGCTTCGTACCCAGAATTCCTTTGCGTGCCATGGTATTTCGCCGACCCCTACTGGATATTCACGTCGACGCTGGCCGGCAGATCGATGCGCATCAGCGCGTCGACCGTCTTCGGCGTCGGGTCGAGGATGTCGATGAGTCGCTTATGAGTACGCATCTCGAAGTGCTCCCGCGAGTCTTTGTACTTATGCGGGGACCGGATGACGCAATACACGTTCTTCTCAGTCGGCAGCGGCACCGGGCCGACCACGCTGGCCCCGGTACGGGTGACCGTCTCCACGATCTTTCGCGCAGAGGCGTCAATGGCCTCATGGTCGTAGGCCTTGAGCCTGATGCGGATCTTTTGTCCCGCCACGCTTCTCCTACCTCACTCTTACTGCTGACCCGTGTTATCACGGGCGCTGGCTTCCGCCGCCGCTGTTTACCTGTCCTGGTTCACCAGCCCCAACGGTCGGGTGTCAAAAAACGCCCGCACGCAGACCTCATCGGCGCGGAAAACTCGCTGGCGAGGTGGGGACCGGATGCGCCTGTGAAGGCGCTGGTCGGATGTCTTGCTTGGGTCGGACCCTGTGGGACCGAACCTGGCTCAAGACAACCCGAACAGTATGCCTGACGACCGTCGTCCGGTCCAAATCCCGCGGGACCCAGTGGTCCGGCCCCGAAACGGGTCGGGGGTTTCGGCGGACGTGTTTGAGGTCTTTTGGCGCATTACGGCCCGCGGCAATGCTGTTAGTCTGGCTATTCGAATTCAGGCGCGAAAGACACACCAAAACCTTGACTAATCAACTCGACCGGACCGCGCCGGAAACGCCTCCACATCAACCCGCGGGCGTGACCCAGCGGAGATCCGATCGATCCGTTTTTGACTTGCGCGTTCGTCGCCCGGGTCGGTCTTCGGCATTCGTCGTCTCTCCAGCCCTGGCTGTCGTCTACGCCAGTCTCGGCCTGCTCACACTCGGCCTGGCCCAGATGACTGGTCTCGGTTCGCCGGTCTGGCCAGCCGCCGGCGTCGCCTTCGCTGCGGCATTGCGCTGGCGATGGCGCGCTCTGCCGGGAGTCTTCCTGGGGTCGGTCGCCGCCAACGGGCTCTGGCTGACTCGAATCGGCGAGCCTGAGACGAAGAACTTGGTCGTTGCCGTAGCGATCGGTATCGGCGCCGTTCTCGGGGCCGCCTCGGGCGCAGCCCTCGTCCATCGATTCGTCGGTCCGGTGCGGCGACTGGACACGCCGCACGCGGTGATGCTGACCCTGGGCCTCGGTGGCCTCCTGGCCACCGTCATCGCGCCCACCATCGGTGTCGCGGCCCAGCTCGTCACGGGATTGCTCGGCACCAGCCAGGCGGCGTTCGGCTGGCTGACCTGGTGGGTCGGCGACGCCATCGGCGTTATCGTCTGGGCCCCACTGGCGCTCATGTTCCTGCCCTCACAAGCCGAATACTGGTCGGGGCGTCGCTGGAAGATTGCCGTCCCCTCACTGCTGATCTTCGCAATCCTGATGGCCGCCGTCATCGAGAACGTGACTCATGAGCGAACCCGGATCGCTGATGCCGTGGAGCAGTTGGGGGATCGAGCCGCCACAGACCTCGGCGGCAACATCGCTCTTCACCAAGAGGTACTCGAGGGCCTCCGCAGCCTCGTGGATGCGTCCGGCAATCTCACCGCAGCAGAGTTCGACACATACACCACCAGTCTGCTTGAGCGCTTTCCCAATCTGCTGGCCCTGTCGTGGAATCCGCTGGTCACCGAGGCAGACCTGGCCGCTTTCGTGGCAAGTCAGCGCGCGCAGCCCGGCCTGGCGAACTTCACCGTCACCGAGCGCGACACCGACGGCAAGCCACGACCCGTCTCGCCCCGGCCCGAGTACGTCGTTGTGGCCTACATCGAGCCGATCGAGAAGAATCGAAACGCCCTGGGCTACGACATCTTCTCCAACCCCGCACGAGCCGTCGCCATCGAAACGGCTCGAAACACCGGCCGGACCACGGCAACCAGCCCGATCGATCTGGTCCAGGAGTCCGGCAAGCAAAAGGGCATGCTCGCCCTGCTGCCGGTCTACCGGGACGGTTCCGATCCGGAGAGCGACTCAGCCCGGCGCGCGGCGCTGCGCGGATTCGCCGTCGGCGTCTACCGCCTCGGCGACCTTCTGGCCGAGACTTTCCACGGCCATGACTGGGACAGCGTCGACGTGACTCTCGTCGACGTCAGCGATCGCGCGGATCCCGTCGTCATCGCCGATCTCCTCGCCCGGAAACCCGGCGCGTCTGACAAGGTCAGTGCTGCACCAACCGCGACCACAAAGGCACTCGATGTCTACGGACGCTCCTGGGAACTCACGGTACGGCCCACGAGCGCAGGATTCCTCGACAGCCGCCGCGGGCTCATGGCGATCTTGCTGCTGGCCGCCCTGGCGGTGACATTGCTGCTCGAGGCGTTCCTTCTCGTTCTGTCCGGCATGGAGTCGCTGGCACGCCGGCTGATGTCCGAACTCAGCGGCGCCGCCCGCTACGTCTCCTCCATTCTTCCCCGGGATATCGACGGCCCGGTACCCGTCACCTCCCGCTTCATTCCCTCCGAGGAACTCGGCGGGGACAGCTTCGACCACCGCTGGATCGACGATGACCACCTCATCGCCTATCTCGTCGATGTGTGCGGCCACGGCATCGCCCCCGCCTTGTTCTCGATCTCGGTGCACAACCTGCTGCGTTCGGGAACTCTCGACCACGACACTTTGCAAGATCCCGGCCTAGTCCTCGCCGAACTCAACCGGCTCTTCCAGATGGACAAGCAAGCGGGCAATTACTTCACCATCTGGTACGGCGTCTACCAGCCCTCGACCCGCATCCTGCGTTATTCCGGCGCCGGCCACCCCCCGGCGATCATCCTGACCGCCGACGGCTCCGACCCGGAACGATTGCCTTCGGACGCAGTGCCGATCGGTGTCCTCCCGAACACCATTTTCGAAACCCGCAGCTACCCAATGCCCCCGGGAACCGATCTTCTGATCTACAGCGACGGCGCCTACGAACTGGCCCTACCCGACGGCCGGCACTGGGCGATCGAGGACTTCATCGACCTGTGTGCCCACACGGCACGCTCAGAGCACTGGACCCTCGACGACCTCGTCGACCAACTCAGGAGCCGATCCGAAACCGGACAATTCGACGACGACTGCACATTGGTGCGTGTCACCGCTCGCTGAGGCGTGCAGGTCGGCGACGGCTGCTGCGGGTGTCCTAACCGCCCGAGTTTCGCTCTGCAGGTTTGATTTTCACTCTGCCGGAATCGAATCGGCCTGTCGGTCCATCCGGGCATGGCTGCCGGGCCCCGACATGCGGCAACGCGGCGCTGCCCCGGTCCGACATGCCCGGGCCGCCGACGAGTCCGGGTCTGGCCCAGTCGACCCGCCGGGCGGGTGAGCTTAGCCTGAATGCACCGATGCGGTAGCAGCGCGTAGTGGGTCGTAACAGCGAAATGCCCTGTCGCGGTGGGAGAATGAGATTTCTTGAGGATCAAATTCGACCACGTTGAAGGGCATTTCGTAGATGCAACTATCTCAC
>CAIRCP010000248.1 GCA_903877095.1 uncultured Actinomycetes bacterium
GGTCGCCGTGCCGTTGGCGGTGGCGTATTTGACCGTGACCGGACTGGTCGAGGCCTGCGACAGCGATACCGTGAACCCGGCGTTGGTGCTGCCCGAATTGCCCTCGGCCACCGCGGCATTGGCGATCGACACCGTCGGGGTGGCCGAACCCTGCGCGGTGGCGATGATGTTCTGCCACTTGGTCACCGTGGTGGAGTCGCTGGCGACGATGTTGTTCATCGACAGCCGGCTGAGACCGACACCCTGCAGGGTGTAGGACTGGTTGTTACCGACCACGGCGATCACCGTGGAGCCACCATTCTGCGTCACGTCGAAATCCGCGGGCGTCATCCAGCCGAAGTCGAGCTTGTCGGTGGCCGGATTAAAGCTCAGCACTGAGTTGGTGCCGTAGTTCCAGGTGATCGCGGTCGTCGTCCCGGTCGTCGCCGCCGGACGCGGCGCCAGTTGGCCGGTCGTCAGGCTCGGACCCGCCGGGGCCAGCCCGATCTCCCGGGTGAAACGCCGAGCGGCTTCCAGCGCGGCCCACGCCGCCGGGGACTCCACCGGAGCCCCCGAGCCGGAACCGGAAAGCCGCGCCAGGAAACCACCCAGGGAATCGATCAGCGACCCCGGAGCCGCCGCCAAAACCGGGGCAACCGAGGCGACCGGGAACCCGAATGACCGGGGCAGACCAGCGCCGAACTGCGGCATTACGTGCGACATCACCTGCGCGATGCTCGGTGAGATGAACTGTGCAATCTGCGGCGAGATGACCTGCGCCATGTTCAGCGAGGCCAAAGGCGACGCCAGCGGCGCGCCCGGCAGATGCCCCACGACATCACCGACGGCGACATCCGCCAACGGCGCCAGCACCGCAGCGGGCCGCGTAGCCACCGCGGCAGCCGGGGCGGGCACCGACTTCGCCGCTACCGCATGATCGGACTTGTTGCTGGTCACAAAGGGGTCCGCGACCGGCGCCAGGGTATTCCCGGCTCCCAGACCCACCACACTGCGCGGATCGGTATCGGCAACGGCGCTCGCGCCCGTCCCCCCCGACGCGACATCATGCTGGGGCCTGCGCGGACCGCGCCGGCCCGCCGAGCCCTGCGCCCCCGCGGAGCGGTCCGGCGCGGGCTGCGCCGACTCCGACGCCGACTCCGACGCCGACGCCGACGACGAGGCAGAATCGCCGGCGACGCCGGGATCAGCCGCAGCGACACCGACACCGGCGAACATGACGCCGACGCCCAACGCTGCCGCTAATGCACCGATTCGGCCCACCGATCGGATGGTGTGTACTACGGGGAAAGAGCCAGTGCGTCCGACGGACAGGTCTTCTGGCTGGAGTGCGCTATAAGAGCGCATGATAAACACTTCCTCATGTTGCTGAAGGGGATTTTTGGCGAAAATGCCAAGCAGAAACTAGCTTCCTCTCAGCTTTGTTGTCAAAAGCACTGGACGTGCCCACGAAACGGCGCTTCTGCCCCCGGCATGTACCTGGGCGGATCGCTCGACGGCCCCCCAAAAAAAGCAACCAGGGCCGAATGAAGCCGTCCCCCAGGGTCAAATCACACTGATATCCGCACTCCAACGCGACCATGATTCCGGCGTCGGCGCGCCCGCCGCTGCGGCATCAGCAACTCCCGCGACGCGATCATGGAAGGGCGAAATTCACCAAATTCGATGCCGCTGCTGCAATCCGCGCGAGTCGTGGGCTACCAAATGACATAGTCGATCGGGGGTTCCCTCGCTCAGCTCCGTTATGGCTGGCGCGATCGGCACCTTGCGTATGCCGTGACACTGACCGCGGGAGCAATGATTGGTTTCCCGCGGTTTAAGAAGAAGGGCCGCGACGCCGACCGGGTGAATGGTGGACCCGGAGCAACCGGCGGCGCCGGCGGGGCAGCGGCCGCCGGCCTCACTGGAGTCAACGGTGACGGTGGCAGCGGCGGCAATGGCGGTGACGCCGGTACCCCCGGTGATGGCGAAGCAGGTGCGGCCGGGGACACCATCACCCCCGACGGTGGTCCGGGCGGCGCCAGCGGTAATGCCGGCGGGGTGGGCGGCGGTGGTGTCGGTCGCACATCCACCGGTGGGACCGCCGGTGATGCGGGCGCGGTGGGCATCGGCGCCAACGGCGGCAGCGGAGGCCCAGGCGGGTACGGCGGGGCCGGTGCGGGTAGTGCCGTCCCGGGCACCGGTGGCGGTAACGGCGGTGACGGCGGCGCCGGCGGGGCGGGTACCGGGACGACAGGGAGGAGGCGACGGCGGCGCCGCCGGCTTCCTTCCCGACCGGGGGTGGCGGTGAACCCGGCCGGCGGCTCCTGAGCGATCTGCCCATGAGCGACGCCGGTGTTCCACAGGACATCCTGATCGGCCAGAGCAGGTGATCTGCCTCGACGGCACTCCGGCTTTTTGCACAATTTACGGGTCCAGCGGGCACCGAGCTGGTTGCGTTACAGCCGATGATGAATACCGACATCGCCGCGGGCGCGTCACCGTGGGTGGCACACAACCGCTGGGCTGGTCCGGACCCGCGAGATTAGGCCCCGGCGAGCTTGGCCAGTAACTCGTTGACGAAGTACTGGGTGGGAATCAACGCCCGCCCCCCTGACCAAGACTGGGCCGGTAGGCGGCGACCTCGGCCTCGGCTGCGAGCAGTGCACCCAGCTCGCCTTCCTGCTGTGCAACGAAAACACCGACGACCTGTCGGCACAATTCCGGCACGCTCACCCCGCGCGCGTCGGCGATGCGTTTGAGCCCGACCACCGTTGTGGTGGTGACATGAAACTGCACAGCGAACTGACCGCAGGAACCATCCTCGGGCGGCAACCCCGGCCCCAAGATGACGGGAACGTCGATGTCGTACTCGCCAGCCACGACATCCCGGCTGGTGTGAGCGACCTCGTTACGACGTAGCGGGCTGTCTGTGGAGCTATCCGGCTCCTGGCACTCGTCGTCGCTGAGGTAACCCACTCCGCCCACGCTAGACCGGCGCCTCAGTCCGTCGTTGAACTTGCGTAATCCCAAGACACGGTTCTTACGGGTGTCATGCGGATGTAGGCGGCGCCCGGTCTGGGTTCGGTGGGCCACTCGGACTCGGGGACGCCCCGTGCCCGGGCACCTTCCCTCGCGAGCTGAAGTGCTTCGCTTCGTTCGCGAACGATGCGGGCGTGACCTTGGAACATAACTCCCCGGATATCCGCCATGCTGGAGCCGTCTTCGAGCAAGATACTCACGTTCGGGTTGCTTTCGACGTTGGCAACTTTGTGTGTCCCATCTCGCACACCCATGACGATGTCGCGGCCAAGGCGAAAGTATCCCAGGGGCACGGTGTGGTCGCGTCCTGAAACCGGTGTAAATGGGGGCCGGGCGTAGGTTCTGTTTCGAGACCTACCAAGTCATCGAAGAAAGGACCCACGCCCGTGCCTGCA